>JBFHPX010000159.1:0-5990 GCA_041592575.1 Alcanivoracaceae bacterium | reverse complement strand
TCATCGGTGTGAACCGTATCCATCGGCGTGCCCGGCAGCTGACTCGCGGCGGGCTGGATATTGTCAGTGGCTGGCGTCCGGCTGCTGAACCGCAGCCGCTGCAACGCAACATGCAGGCGCTGGCGGGATTGGTGGCCAGGCTGACCGGATTACCGTTGACTGGCGGCAATGCGGTCAGGCCAATGATTGCCTCTGATGCCCTGTCAGAAATGGTTGCCGCGATCGACTCCGCCAGCGAATCGGTTTATCTCTGCACCTATATTTTCGGTAACGATCAAGCCGGCCAGCGTATGGTTGCGACCCTTTCTGCTGCCGTCCAGCGCGGCGTGCGGGTGCGGGTACTGATTGACGGTATGGGGTTGCTGTATTCGTTTCCGACAATTCGTCATCGGCTGAGCCGGGAAGGCATTCCCCATGCCCGCTTTCTCTATTCACTGGCGCCCTGGCGCATGCCGTATATGAACATGCGCAATCATCGCAAGATTCTTGTTGTTGACCGATGCCTCGGTTTTACCGGGGGAATGAATCTGCGCGCGGGTTATCTTGCCTCGCCGCCAACTGCCCACGACCTGCATTTCAAGGTGCAAGGTCCGGTGGTTGGTCATTTACTGCATAGCGTAGCTACCGACTGGTACTTCAGCACCGGAGAACTGCTTGATGACGCTTACCGTGGCCCGGCGGTGGCCGGTACAGTGCTGGCCCGCGGCATCAGCGCCGGGCCGGACGCAGACTTTGAAAAACGTCGGCTGACTTTGTTGGCCGCGATCGGTCGGGCAGAGCAGGAAATCCGTATTATGACGCCGTATTTTGTTCCGGATCAGTCGCTGCAGATGGCACTTTATCTGGCCCGCTTACGCGGTGTGCGAGTGCGCATCCTGCTACCGGAGCACAATAACCTTCGCGTCGTTCAGTGGGCAGCTTTGCATATAGTCCCCTGGCTCGTGGATAAGGGCTGCGAAGTCAGTCTCGGTGCGGGAGCGTTTGATCATGGCAAGCTTATGACCGTGGACGGTAGCTGGTCCATGATTGGTTCCGGGAACTGGGATGCACGTAGTCTGCGTCTGAACTTCGAGTTTGATACCGAGTGCTATGACGAGGAACTGGCGTGTGAGTTGAATCACTGGTTTGATATCCGCGCCGCTAATGCCCGGGTTCTGGATGTTTCGTTGTTGGCCGGCTGGGGTACGGTGCGTCGGGTCCGGAATGCCCTGGCCCATATGCTGGAGCCTTATCTTTAGGCCGCTGGATACAAAACTCAACCGTCACTGGTGCCCGTGCCGAGCATAATGGCTGCCGAGCGCTCGTTCCCGGAGGATACATGAAGTTCAAATCAGCGTTGGTGATTGCTGCCGGGCTTCTGCTGTCGGTTTCATCTGTTGGCGCCAAAGAACCTGAGTGGCGGCTGGTGACTGATCGCGATGGCGTAAGGGTATTCATGGCCCACAACGACGACTCCGCTATCAAGACCTTCCGTGGTGAGGCGGTCATACCGATGTCCGATTTCCGGGCAATCGGTAATCAGGTCAATGACTATGAGTTTGTCGCCAGCTGGATGCACATGATCTCGTCAATTTCCGAGCTTGGCAGGGACAGCGGTACGGATCGTCAGATATGGGTTACCACACGGCTGCCGTGGCCAGTCAGTAACCGCGATGCAGCGCTTGATCTGGAGCTTCGTCAGGAGCCCGACACTGGCACGGTGATTGTTGCGTATGAAGCCAATAATGCGCTGATGGAGCAGCAGTCCGGGTATGTCAGAATGCCGGCATTGAAGGGGATGTTGAGGTTTACTCCGGTAAAGCCCGGTGAAGTGCATGTTACCTTTGAGGTTGTGCTTGACCCGGGTGGCTATATTCCGGCCTGGATCGCCAACCTCATTCTCCGCGATATCCCCTATTTTTCGCTGCGGCGTTATCAACGGGTGTCGGATCAGGAGCGATTCCGTGACAATGATAGTGGCTATTACAGCATTCCTGCCGGCTGGCCCGGCGCTTCGGAATAGATGGTGCTCCCGGCAGGACTCGAACCTGCCACCTTCCCCTTAGGAGGGGGACGCTCTATCCAGATGAGCTACGGGAGCGGAGCAGGCCGGCATTATACCCGGTAGACGGATGCCGTCACCCTGAACGCCATCCGGCTATCAATCTTACCTGCAAGGGGCAGTTGTGGGCACCGGACAACCCTGGCTCAGCATTATTATCCCGGCCCTGAATGAACAGGACAGAATCGGTGTTCTGCTGGATGTCCTGCAGCCCTGCCGCCGTCAGGCGGTGGAGCTGATTGTGGTTGATGGTGGCAGTCATGATCAGACCGTGACGATTGGGCGTCGGCTGGCAGATCGCTGTATTGTCACCTCTGCGGGCCGTGCCCATCAGCAAAACGCAGGTGCTGCGCTGGCTCGCGGGGAGGTGCTCTGGTTTGTCCATGCTGATTCAGGGCTTCTGGGAGAGGAGTGGCGAGCGTTGTATTCACTGCGGCAGTCCGCGTCAGGGCCGTTCTGGGGGCGGTTCGATGTGCGTATGGATAGCACAGGGCATGTCCTGACTTTTATCGCGATCATGATGAACCTGCGCTCACGGTTCACCGGTATTGCGACCGGCGATCAGGCCATTTTTGTTTCGCGGCCGCTGTTTTCGTCGATTGGTGGTTTTCCACAGCAGCCTCTTATGGAAGATGTCGAGATCAGCCATCGCCTGCGACGGATCGCCGCGCCGGTGTGTCTGCGGAACACCATCGTAGTGGACAGTCGACGCTGGCAGAAGCACGGCATCTGGCGAACCATGCTGCAGATGTGGTGGCTACGGCTGCGCTATTTTCTCGGCGCTGATCCTGCTGTTTTGCATCGGCAGTATTATCGTGACTGATACCGGTTCTTGTGGTGCCCGTTGTGCCGTTGCGGTGTTTGCCCGACCACCTCGCCTGGGTGAGGTCAAGACTCGACTGGCTGCGGGTGTTGGCGACGCGGCAGCTCTGGATATTTATCGCAAGCTGCTTGAACAAACACTGCGACAAGTCAGCAGCAGTGGCTTGCCTTTCACCCTGTTTGCTGCGGCGCAATCCGATGAGTTGGTCGCGCTGGCGCATCACTATAACGGTGAGGTCGCGTTGCAGCAGGGCGAAGATCTTGGCGAGCGGATGGCCGCTGCGTTTGCTGCCATGCATCGTCTCGCTGACTCGGTGATTCTGATTGGCAGCGACTGCCCGGTACTGACTTCCGCACATTTGTTGGCAGCACAGCAGATGCTGGCGCAGTCCGAGGTGGTGATCGGGCCAGCAGAGGATGGCGGTTACTGGTTGATCGGCAGCGCCAATGCTGCGTTGTGGCGAGACAGCCGGATATTTGACGGTGTCCAGTTCGGCACTGATCAGGCCCTGGCAATGACGCTGCATGGATTGCAACGGGCCGGAGTCAGTGCAAGCATGTTGCCAATGCTATGGGATCTGGATACTGAGCAGGATTATCTGCGAGCCCGTAGGCAGGGAGTGTTGTGATTGAGATATCCTGCGCTTTAGCGGGAGGGAGACAATAGTGCTAATGGCGAGGAAGGGATGACAATGAAGGCGACAGAGCCTCTCGACATGGAGCTGGTTGGCGAGTTGCAGGACATCATGGCCGACGGGTTTGTCACGCTTGTGGACTCCTACCAGCGTGACGCGAGCCAGCGTCTGGTTAGCATGCAGGCTGCGCTTGATGCCGAGGACAGGGGCCAACTGCGACAGCTCGCGCATAGTCTCAAGGGAAGCAGCAGCAATCTCGGCGCTGTTCAGGTCACGGCGCTGTGTGTCGCGCTGGAGGGGCACGTGGCAGATGCAGAGGCTTCCAAACTACAGGAGCTGTTGAATGCGCTTGATGAGGCTCATGTGACTGCAGTCGAAGCGCTAACCAAGCTATGCAGGGGTTGATAACGCAAGAACCCCGCGTCCTTTGGGGTAGCGGGGTTCTGTGGCCCTTTCGAGGCAGGCGGGGCTGAGCGCATTACGGGTGGTTCCTGAGATGCCGGCATCCAGCTGACATCCTCATGGGGGTATCCTAGAGCACCGCCGCCTGACAGGTCTGTAAAAACCCGGCAGGGTATGTAAAATCGCGCCGGTATCGCCTCAACCGACGGCCTTACATGGCTCTGGCTGCCCTCCAATCCCTTCGTGATGTAAGAGATTTCCTACAAATGCGTAGGAAAACCGACGAAAATTTGGCTGATAATACCCTCGATTTTTGCCCTTCACTAAGGCAAACGTTTGAGAAATAAGGGTTTTGGTTCCAGTGTTGATGATTTTTCCGTCAAGTCCCGGTTTATGCGGTGCCCTTTCTGCCACGCGGCTTTGCTAGACTGGTTGCGTGTACAGGGAGAGCTACACAAGGAACTGCACGGATCGCAGACATGGAGGTCAACTGAGCGCAATCGGGTAAGGATGACTCGAAAAAAAAGGGTGGCAGGATGCCACCCTTTTTCTTTTCTGCTTCGCCGCATCGGCGGGCCGAGATACCGTTTAGCGGATCAGTTTTTCGCGCTTGTTCGCCACCCCATCCCACTGTTCTGCATCCGGCAGGGCGTCCTTCATCTCGGTGATGTTCGGCCATTTCTCGGCGAGATCCTTGTTGATCTCGATGAACTCCTTCTGGTCATCCGGTAGCTCGTCTTCCGAGAAGATCGCATTTACCGGACACTCGGGCTCACACAGGGCGCAGTCGATGCACTCGTCAGGGTGGATGACGAGGAAGTTGGGGCCTTCATAGAAGCAATCCACCGGGCACACTTCCACGCAATCGGTGTGTTTGCAGTTAATGCAGTTTTCGCCTACTACGAACGTCATCGGCAGGTCCTCGTCAGGCTCAATTCCGGGGCTGGGTATGGTTCAGGCGCGCTAGTCTACTGGCAGTGCCGGGGGCAGGCAAATCAGTCTGTTGCCCGCCCACCCGACATTTCAGCGCAAGGCCTTGAGCTCGTAAAGAAGCGCCAGCGCATCTTTCGGGCTGAGCTCGTCCGGGTCGATCTGGTCCAGCCGTGTTTCCACCGCCGAGACCGCCTGACTGAACAGGTCCGGCTGAGCCGGCGACCTCCCCTGTACGACCGCAGGCTCGCTGCGCTGGCCGCGTTCCAGTTCCGCCAGACGGCCTCTGGCGGCGCGGATCACGCTGGCCGGCACCCCGGCGAGCTGGGCCACCTGCAGGCCATAGCTGCGACTGGCCGGGCCTTCCTGAACCCGGTGCAGGAAGACAATGCCGTCGCCATGCTCGCTGGCCGTCAAATGGGCATTGCGGACCCCCGCCAGTTCCTCCGGCAGTCGGGTCAGTTCGAAATAGTGGGTGGCGAACAGGGTAAAGGCTTTCTGCTCCGCAGCGAGTCGGGTGGCTGCGGCCCAGGCCAGCGCCAGACCGTCGAAGGTGCTGGTGCCGCGACCGATCTCGTCCATCAGCACCAGGCTCTTGTCGCTGGCATTGTTGAGGATGTTCGCGGTCTCAGTCATTTCCACCATGAAGGTCGAGCGCCCGCCGGCCAGGTCATCGGCCGAGCCTATCCGGGTAAAGATCCGGTCGATCGGGCCGATGGTGGCGCCGGCGGCCGGCACGCAGCAGCCGATGTGGGCCAGCAGCACAATCAACGCGGTCTGACGCATATAGGTGGATTTACCACCCATGTTCGGTCCGGTGATGATCAGCATGCGCCGCTCCTGATCCAGGTGCAGGCTGTTCGGCACGAAGGCGTCTTCCAGTACCTGTTCAACCACCGGGTGGCGGCCATCAATGATTTCCACCACCGGCGTATCCACCAGCGTTGCCGGCACCAGATTCAGGGCTTCCGCGCGCTCGCTAAAACAGGCGAGGACATCCAGCTCGGCCAGCGCTGCAGCGCTGCGCTGCAGCTCACTCAATTGCTCATTAAGTCGATCGAGCAGTTCTTCATACAGGGCTTTTTCCAGTGTCAGCGCTTTGCTGGAGGCCGACAGGGCCTTGTCTTCGAAGACCTTCAGCTCAGGGGTAATAAACCGTT
>JBFHPX010000158.1:0-5992 GCA_041592575.1 Alcanivoracaceae bacterium | reverse complement strand
CGGCAAGGAAGGCTGGAGCCACGGCCAAGCGCAGCAAGGCAGCCGGTGAGAAGGCGTTAAAGCGCGCCTGATCTTTCTGACTTGCAGTTAAACAAAAAGCCCCGGCATTGCCGGGGCTTTTTGTTTCCGCTTACAACAGGTACTTACTTGTCTTCGTGACGCTGGTGCTTGAAGAAGATACCAGTGTCACCGAAGTGCGAGGTGGTGAACGGTGAAGTCGTCTTCAGCGAGCCAACCTTGACCGCACTGGCACGACGCTCATTGGCGTAACGTCTGGTCACCCACGGGAAGATCGAGGTTCTGATCTCCCGGTCGGTTGCGTAAACGTCATACACCGTGGTGCCCGCCGGCAATTCGGTCAGATCATCACGGAAGTCGTGCGCTGCGCTGCTGAAGCGGTTACGCACTTCGCTGGTCGGAACGAAGTAGATCTGGGTCGGCGACTTCACCGTGCCAACGGCGCTGCCGTCCTGATTCACTTCCGCCATATCATCCACACGCAGCAACGTCGGTTTCGAGGTCACCAGTGAGAAGATCAGGCTGGTACCCAGCGACTCGTTCACTTCCTGTTGCACATACTGCGACAGCTCATTGGCGAAGTAGTTGTAGTTACCACCCTGGCCAGTCAGCGTATAAAGCGCCGAGACGTTCTCCGAAGACCTGCCATCGACGAATGCTTTCCACGCCAAACCCGGTGCAAAGCCACGGTCAGCCGGATCGCCGGTGACCGACAGGCGCAGCAGGCCACACTGATTGCCTTTGAACAAACCGGTGAAGCTGTGGTTCGCCGTCGGCACGAAACTGACTTTGGCCATTGCACCATACGGGTGCAGCGGCTTCTCATAGCCCGGCGGACTGACGTCAGTGCGATCTTTCACCTTCTTCCACAGGATGCTGTCGATCAGACCCAGAACATCAATGGGCACCAGTGCCGGACGCTCGCCATCGGCATATTCAGTGCGCATGGCGCCGTTCACCCACAGGTGCTCTTGCTTGTCGCATCCGGACCACGACTCATAGTCATCCGGAATGTTCAGACCCCATGGCTTGAACGCGTTCTCGACACCCACCAGACTTGATTGCAGCTGCGGGAAGTGACGACGCAGGACATCCACCATGGTGTTGTCGTTAACCCAGTCCAGACCTTCCTGAGTATAAACACCAGGACGGAAGTCCTTGGTGAAAAAGCGGTCGGTCATCAGGCGGCGGGAAGCGTTCATGATAAAGATCTGGAACGCGGTTTCGCCAAAGCCAAAGCCTTCCGGACGCACGGTTTCCGCCAGCTGACCCACCAGCGCATCGATCATCTCGATATCGTTGTTGTAGATCCGCTTCAGCTCGGCCAGCACTTCCGGATCCGTGGTCAGATCCTCGAACTTTGTGATCGGGTTCAGGCCGATCTGGCGGCGGAACTCGTTGTAGCGCGGCACGCCACGCTCACGGTCACGAAGCACGTCGATGGTGGCGAGATCGATATTACCGGCGAACGGCACCGACAGGTTACGCAGGAAGTTCGGATAGTTCTTCAGTGTCAGCGCGCCGGGGTTGGTGATTCCGAACGAGTACCACAAGCGCTCCGGACGCTCCACATTCAGCATGTTCTCGGCATCACCATCGCGGGTGTCCTGAATCGGGATCTGCCGGGCCACCACATTGGAACCGATGTCATAGACATCAATGTTGTCACGCATCAACGGGTGCATACGGTACACAGCGACGAACTCTTCCGTCAGTGTGTAGGGCACGCCATAGTTGTTGGGCTCAGTGGAACCGACGATGCCAGCCAGCGCATGATCAATGGACCCTGAGCCGACACCATCCGAGAACATCGGATTGAAGCCGAGCAGCATGGAAACAAATGAATCCTTCTTCTGCAGATCCTGATACAGCTGCTCAACCTCGCCCTGATACTTGTCTCGCAGCTCGCCATCGCCGAGCAAGCCCCACCAGTTGGCATACATGGCGCGCTCGGTAACCGGGTTGGCGATAATCGCCGGAGTCCATTCAACGGTGTGGATCTTCGCCATCAGCGCGGAGTTGATCAGACGTGCGCGATCATACAGCCACTGATCGGTCATGCCCGGGTACTTGCTGCTGAGCATGTCGGCAATGGCGTTGTGCTCGCGGACAAAAAGCTGATGCATCATGCTCAGGCCGACCCACCAGTTCTCACTGAAACCGGTGATTGGCACACCTCCGAACAGACCAGTCGGCAGGGTACCATCGCTGTTGATCCTCAGCTTGCCACCAACAAACGAGCGAATCTCGTCATTGGTTTCCTTGTCACTGCCGTAAATCTGCGAACCATCCCACCAGTGGGTGTTGGTGTTGATATAGGTTTCCGGAAGCCCGGCTTCGGCGGCGGTACGGGTCGGATCGTCCAGAGTACGCTTGACCTGCAGCGACCCGGTGCCAAGTGGATCGCCGGCCGGCAGCGGTACCTCGATCGGATTGCCATCGGCGCCCGGGCCGTGATCAAACCAGTCGTGCACCATGAACTGGATCCAGGACGCGGCGATAAAGTTCAGCGATGCCGCCGGCTTGAACTGGTCGCGCGCCATCAGATTATTACTGATCTCGCGCGGGTTCGGGATCAGCAGCGTATCGGTTTCGGCGAAGCTTGCATCACGGGCAACGTTACGACCGAAGCGGATGTTGGCCGCACCCTCTGCCGGATTGGACAGAATGTTACAGGTACCGTCTTCGGTCCGCGCGGTCAGGCTGCGCTCGTCACAGACAATATTTGCATTACGTGCTTGCCAGTCTTCTACGTCAATCAGATTGTTTTCGAACAGCTGCTCCCGCTCGACTGCCAGCGTCAGCAGGCCGGCAATAATGCCGAGCGTGCCGAACTTGGTCAGAGCCGGCCAGGTTACCCATACGGATGTGGCCATGATATCTCTCCTGAAATGCCTTGTTATTATGTTGCCGACGCAGTTGCGTCGGTGGTGTCCGGTTTACCGGAGCGCATTAGTGCACAGGAGCAATTAGCTTTCAAAGAATGCCCCCCTCCTGAGGAGGGGGTGAATGACATTGAGGAATGGAACGAATGAGAACAAAAATTCAATGGCGTATCGCTATCTGATACGAACGCCTGATTCGAGATGATCAGAGTGAACAATGGCCTCCGCTCGCGTCGACACGCCAAGCTTGGCAAAGATATTTTTCAGGTGCCACTTGATCGTCGACAGTGCTACTCCGGTTTCTTCGCTGATCGCCTGATTAGACAAGCCGAGGCGCAATAACTGCAGGATTTCCTGTTCCCGTTGTGTCAACACCACATCATCTGAGACTTCCGGCGCCACAGTCGTGGGCTTATCCAGCAGATCCCGGAACATCCCCATATAAATTGACGGCACCTTGACCAGCCCGGCCTGGATCGCTGCCATCAGCAGCTCGCCCAGCCCCGGCGCCTCATCAAATACGGTCCGATTAACACACTCCGGACCGTGCTCGGCCAAAATGCGTCGCAACCACTCCATCGCCTGCTGGCGCTGGCCCTGCAATGACAACAGCACCGCCTGATTGGCTTCCACCACCACCAGCCGCGCCATCACCCGGTCACGGCGTAGCACCGTGGCCAGACGCGCCAGTAACTGACTGGCATCGTTATACTGATGTCGTGCCCGCAACCACAACGCCGTGGCCAGACCATAACGCTCCCAGCCTTCGTCATAGGCAAGCGGACGATCCCAGACACCACGCGCCAGACGTCGGGCCAGCTGGTACTGCTCGGCAACCCGCGTCACCGATTGCAGGTCAGTCGCAAATGCCTGACGCATGCTTTCGTGCGCCAGCTGGGCCACGAAACGATCATACAAGCCAAGCTGCAACACCCGGTCCAGGTGCGACATCAAGCGGGTGGCCCTGCCTTCTTCGCCACGAATGTGCAGCAGCCGCACCAGCGTCAGATAGGCTGCATTGATGACTTCCGTGGCGCAGGCCGAGCTGACCAGCGGAATCAGTTCTTCGCAGAGCTGCAATGCATCATCGAGCATGTTCTGCTCGTAGCGCACCACTGCCATGGCGGTGGCCGCGTTAACCCAGGCCGGGCTCAACCGCCGGCCATGATCGTGGCGCCAGAAAAGATTGGTGGCAGATTGCACGCTCTGGATCATGCGGCCGGAGTGCCGGTCACACAACACCAGAATCAGATCGGCATAGCTTTCCAGAAAGTGATAGCCAAGCTGGGAGAGAAGGTCCTTGGCACGCTGGGCATGCTCCAGCGCAGCGGGAAATTCCGCCCGGAGAAGATGATGATAGGCAAGAATTGCCAGCGAAAAGGCGCGGATATCATACTGCGACACCGCGTCCATCAGCATGGCACGGTCGGCACTGAGACGGAAATTGGTTTCATTCTGGAAAAGCTGCAACATCACTTCCAGAAACGGGCCGTGGCTGTCTTCGGCAAAGCGGCCGGCGACTTGCTCAGGTGGTAGCGACTCAAGCAAATCCATGTAGTAGCGGGCCTGATTGAACTTGCGAGTCAGAATCAGCCCGCATATCAGTAAAAAGCCGATGTCACTGTTGCGAACCACCTGCTCTTCCGGCAGCTCCGACACCCAGCGTATCAGGGTGGGGAACTCGCCGGCCTTGGACCATTGATCGCAACACTCCTGCAGCATGCTGACAAACAGCTCGTTATCACCGCTAAGCCGCACATGATGCAGCGCCGCCTCGTACTCGGCCGCCACCATCAGCCAACCGGCGGCCAGCCGGTGCAGCTCCGGTAGCCGTTGCGGCTGTTCTATCTGCAAACGGTTACGCAGGAACTCCTGAAACAGGCCGTGAAAGCGATACCAACCAGGCTGGTCCGGCAACGGCTGGATAAACAGCTCCCGGGTCAGCAGGCTTTCAATAATCAGCCCGGCATCATTACGACCAGTCAGAATGTCACATAACGCCGGACAGAATCGCTCGGCAATGGAACAGCACAGCAGCAGGTCCCGCTCCAACGCTGGCAGGTCGCGCAGCACTACCTGAGCAAAATACTCAATCAGGGCCGGATGGCTTGCGCTGAACGTCAACGCATCACGAGGGTGACGATGGTCATGAGCCAGCAGGGCGAAGCGAATGCCCGCCAGCCAGCCCTCTGTCATCTGCATCAACTGGCTGATATCGGTATCGGTGAGTGGCCGCTGCAGCGTCAGCTCCGCCAGCGTTTTCAGTTCTTCCCCGGACAAGTCCAGGTCATCACGGTCAATTACCCGCAACTGATCATTCAGCTGCAACCGCGCCAATGGCAAATCCGGTTGCACCCTCGATGAGAGCAGTACCCGGACATAGGCCGGCAGCTTATCCACCAGCTGGGCAAATACTTCTTCCGTCAGGGTGCCTTTTACCAACTGGAAATCATCGAGCACGATCACCATTGGTGCACTCACCTGATGAAACGATTGCAGCAGAGACTCCGCCACCGCGTCGGCGGGCAGAGCGACGTCGGCCACCAACTGGTTATAGGAAAAGGTATCGAATGCAGGCAGTGCCCGGCGCAGCGCTTCAAACCAGTGCCGGAAAAATATCACCGGGCTGCTGTCGCTGGCCGACAGCGGCAGGTACACCGTGGTCTTGTCGTCGCTGTGCACCAGCCATTGCGTCAGCAGTGTCGATTTCCCACTGCCAGCAGGCGCCAACAACAGAGTCAGCGGCGCACCGGTACTGGCATCGAGTAACGTCAGCAGCCTGTCTCGTACGATCAGCCTGCTCTCGACAACGGAATAACTTCCTTTTCTCCACGAAGGCATAATATTTTCTTCTTATTATGTTTATTTATCTGCACAAACGTTAGCACAATCGTACCGACACTGTATGTGACCCCCTACTCAGGAGGGGGCGACTTTGGCATATACAAGGAGCAAGGTCTGCGCTCGGCTCACCGCTTCCGGAGCAGACAATGAAAATAACATCACAACTCGGAATGATCGCCGCCCCGCTGCTACTGGCAGGTTGTCTCGGCGAATCGGTCGGCGAATTTCCGAAACAGGAAACTCTT
>JBFHPX010000157.1:0-5994 GCA_041592575.1 Alcanivoracaceae bacterium | reverse complement strand
GCTGACAGGGCGGTACACCAAGCGATTAACGGGGAGCGACTGTACCGCCCTGTCAGCCCCTCAGCCCGCCCATCTCTCGCCCCGGACAGAACGCCAATCGACTTTCCCCGAGAGCCCATTTCCGCTAGCGTATGCGCACTTTTCCAGCCCATTCCCCGTTACGGAATCATCATGTCCCAGTACATCTTCACCATGAACCGGGTCGGCAAGATCGTCCCGCCGAAAAAACAGATTCTCAAGGACATCTCGCTGTCCTTCTTCCCCGGCGCCAAGATCGGCGTGCTCGGCCTGAATGGCTCGGGCAAATCCTCCCTGCTGCGCATTATGGCCGGGGTCGACAAGGACTATCTGGGCGAAGCCCGACCGCAGCCCGGCATCAAGATCGGCTACCTGCCGCAGGAGCCGGAGCTGGACAACAGCAAAACCGTACGTGAAATCGTTGAGGAGGCCCTTGGCGAGATCAAGGCAGCCCAGCAGCGCCTTGAAGAGGTCTATGCCGCCTACGCCGAGGAAGGCGCTGACTTCGACAAGCTGGCTGAAGAGCAGGCAAAACTGGAAGCTATCCTTGAAACCGCCGGCGGCCACGATATGGAGCGCAAGCTGGAAATCGCCGCTGACGCCCTGCGCCTGCCGCCCTGGGAGGCCGAAGTCAAGCACCTGTCCGGCGGTGAGCGCCGCCGGGTGGCGATCTGCCGACTGATCCTGTCGGCCCCGGACATGCTGTTGCTGGACGAACCGACCAACCATCTGGACGCCGAATCGGTGGCCTGGCTGGAGCGCTACCTGCACGAGTTCACCGGTACTGTGGTCGCCGTCACCCACGACCGCTACTTTCTCGACAACTCCTGCGAGTGGATTCTCGAACTCGACCGCGGTGAGGGCATTCCCTGGAAAGGCAACTACACCTCCTGGCTGGAGCAGAAGGAAAAGCGGCTGGAGCAGGAAGCGAAATCCGAGAGCGCCCACCGCAAGACCGTGGAGCGCGAGCTGGAGTGGGTGCGGCAGAACCCGAAAGGCCGCCGAGCCAAGAACAAGGCCCGGGTTTCCGCCTTCGAGGAACTGGCGAGCGTCGACTTCCAGGAGCGCAATGCCACTCAGGAACTGTATATTCCGCCGGGCCCGCGTCTGGGCGAGCTGGTATTCGAGCTCAACGGCGTATCCAAGCACTTTGACGACAAGGTGCTGTACGAGGACCTCAGCTTCAAGGTGCCGCGCGGCGCCATCGTCGGCATTATCGGCCCGAACGGTGCCGGCAAAACCACCCTGTTCCGGCTGATGACCGGCCAGGAGACCCCGGACAAGGGCGAGATTATCCGCGGCGATACCGTGCAGCTGGCCTATGTTGACCAGTCCCGTGAAGACCTCGCCGGCGACAAGACCGTCTGGGAAGAAATCTCCGATGGCCTCGACATCCTCAAGGTCGGCAATTTCGAGATGCCATCACGGGCCTATATCGGCCGCTTTAACTTCAAGGGCGCCGACCAGCAGAAGCGGGTCAAGGACCTGTCCGGTGGTGAACGCAACCGCCTGCACCTGGCCAAGCTGCTCAAGCAGGGCGCCAATGTGCTGCTGCTGGACGAGCCGACCAACGACCTCGATGTCGAAACCCTGCGCGCCCTCGAAGAAGCCTTGCTTGCCTTCCCCGGTTGCGCCATTGTTATCTCCCACGATCGCTGGTTTCTGGACCGGGTGGCCACCCACATTCTCGCCTTCGAGGGCGATTCGAAAGTGGAGTGGTTTGAAGGCAGCTATACCGAGTTTGAAGAATACCGACGTCGCACTCTGGGCGAGGAAGCCCTGCAACCGAAGCGGGTGCGTTACAAACGGATTGAAGTATGACCAACCGCGACGACAAACGCCGTTTCTCCCGGGTGCCCTTCGAGGGCACTGCGCGCCTGCACATCAACGAACGCCTGCTGCCGGTAGAATTGCTGGATATCTCTGTTCGCGGTGCTCAGGTGCGCCTGCCGAAAGGCGAGCGGGTCAACCCGAATAACGAGTGCCGGCTGACCCTGACACTGGATGACAGCCCGATTCACCTGACTCTGGAAAGCCAAGTTCGCCACACCGCCGATGACCAGGCAGGACTGGTGTTTGTCCTGATTGATGTCACTGACATGCAGCATCTGCGCCGCATTGTCGAGCTTAATCTCGGCGACGAAGGCGCCGTGCAAAATCTCGCCGACGAGTGACCACGCGCCGCTCAGTCTATTAACGTCAGCGCCTCGGACAGTGTCGCTACCGGCAGCACTTCCATACCGGCAATCGGTGTACGAGGGGCGTTGCCTTTGCCAATAATCGCCCGGCGGAAACCGTGCTTGGCGGCTTCCTGCAAACGCTCCTGACCCTGCTGCACCGGACGAATTTCACCACTGAGGCCCACTTCACCAACCACCACCAGATCTCTGGATAACGGGCGATTACGAAAGCTCGATACCATTGCCAGCAACAACGCCAGATCAGCTCCCGTCTCGACCACCTTGACGCCACCAACCACGTTGGCAAAGACGTCCTGATCGCCAAGCTGCATGCCACCATGGCGATGCAACACCGCCAGCAACATCGCCATACGATTCTGCTCGAGACCCACCGCGACCCGGCGTGGATTACCCAGATGACTCTGGTCCACCAACGCCTGTAATTCCACCAGCAATGGCCGGGTACCTTCCCATACCACCGTCACCAGTGAACCGGATGCCACTTCCTCCGAACGATTGAGAAAAATCGCCGAAGGATTCTTAACCTCTCGCAAACCTTCGCCGGTCATGCCGAAGACACCGAGTTCGTTCACGGCGCCAAAACGATTCTTCAGTCCACGCAGCGTGCGAAAGCGAGCGTCCGCCGAACCCTCCAGCATCAGCGAGCAGTCAATCATATGCTCCAGCACTTTCGGCCCGGCCAGTGTGCCGTCTTTGGTGACATGACCCACCAGCAGCAATACCGTTCCGGTTTGCTTGGCGAAGCGGGTCAGTACAGCCGCGCCCTCTCGCACCTGGGCAACGCTGCCGGGGGAAGACTGCAGCCCGGCCAGATACATGACCTGAATCGAATCGATCACCAGCAACTTCGGCTGTTCCTTCCGGGCCAGTTCAAGGATCCGTTCGATATCTGTTTCCGCCGCCAACCTGAGCGAGTCGCGCGGCAGCTTCAGGCGCTCGGCACGCATCGCCACCTGAGCCGGTGATTCTTCGCCGGTGACATAAAGACAGGACAGGCTTTTCGCCAACTGACACATCACCTGCAACAACAGCGTCGATTTGCCGGCACCAGGATGACCACCGATCAGAATCGCAGAGCCCGGCACCAGACCGCCACCCAGCACCCGATCAAGCTCACCGATGCCGGTAACAATACGCGGCGTATCCGCCAGTTCGATTTCGTCCAGCCGGCGCACGGTTGATAGTTCGCCGGCATAACCACTACGCTCGTCACTGCGTCCTGCGCTGCGAGAGACCGGCATGGCCGGGTCGGTAACAAATTCACTGAGCGTGTTCCAGGCTCCGCAGGCCGGGCACTGCCCCTGCCATTTGGGAAAGTCGGCGCCGCAATCAGTGCAGACATAAGCAATCTTGCGTTTAGCCATCAGCTGATTATCCGCTCGGGTCGGCCAGTCATGCGACAGAACAGTTCATAACTGATAGTGCCGCAGTATTGGGCTACTTCATCAACACTGACCTGATCACCCCAGAGTTCAACCGTGTCGCCAATCCGGGTTAATGGCAGATCGGTAACATCAATGGTGATCATATCCATCGATACGCGCCCTGCCAGTGACGCCCGACGCCAGCTGCTGTCAGCGTTCATCACCGCCACCGGCGTAGCAGAAGGCGCATGGCGCGGATAGCCATCACCATAACCGATCGCCACCACGGCAATGCGACTGTCGCGGGCAGCCTGCCAGCTGCTGCCATAACCGACACTATCGCCCGCCGGCACCTCGTTGATGGCAATAACGGGAGCGGATAACCGATGCGTTACCGCAAGACCAAGTTCGGCAGCAGTGCGGTCCGGAAATGGAGACGATCCATACAGCATGATGCCGGGTCGCACTCGCGAACCGGCACTTTCCGGATAGCGAAAGACAGCGGCGGAATTGGCTGCACTGAAACGCACGCCATGGCGAGCCGCAGCATCACGGACACGTTGCAACTGCAAAAGACTGAGCGCATCTTGCGGCATATCGGCACAGGCAAAATGGCTGACCACACCCGCCAGCGACACCTGACCACAGGCGCGCAAACGCATCAGCAACGCATCGACAGCCGTCAGTGGCACACCCAGGCGGTGCATGCCGGTATCCAGCTTCAGCCAGATACGCACTGGCGCCGGCAATGATGTTTTCTCAAGCAGCGCAACCTGCCACTCGCTGTGAACAATCAGCTCGCAGCCGACACCAGCGGCTTCGACAAGTTCGGCGGCGTCAAACACGCCCTCCAGCAAAAGCAGCGGGGCATCAATGCCGTCGCTGCGCAGTTGCAGCGCCTCATCCAGCATTGCCACACCAAATCCGTCAACGTCATCACGCAAAGATTGAGCCACGAAACGCAGGCCGTGGCCATAGCCGTCCGCCTTGACCATGGCAAACAGTTCGGCACCAGCACTTAGTGCGCGGGCACGACGGGCATTGATACGAAGGGATTCAGAGCGCAGCTCCAGCCGGGTACCGCGCATGGATTATTCGCTCGACTGATACTGCTGGTAATACTCGGGCGCGAGATCATCAAAGCGGGTGAACTCGCCACGAAAGGCAAGACGCACGGTGCCGATCGGACCATTACGCTGCTTGCCGATGATCACTTCGGCAATGCCCTTCTCTTCGGATTTTTCCTTGTTATAAACCTCATCCCGGTACAGGAATATGATCAAATCGGCGTCCTGCTCAATCGCACCGGATTCACGCAGGTCAGACATCACCGGGCGCTTGTTCGGACGCTGTTCCAGCGAACGGTTCAACTGTGACAGGGCAACCACCGGCACGTTAAGTTCTTTCGCCAGACCTTTCAGAGAACGGGAAATTTCAGAGATCTCATTGACCCGGTTTTCCACCCCCGGCACCTGCATCAGCTGCAGGTAATCGACCATGATCAGGCCAAGCTCGCCACCACATTCGCGGGCAACCCGGCGAGCCCGGGCACGGATATCCATCGGGCTCAGTGCCGGCGTGTCATCAATGAAAAATTTCTGTGGCGTAAGCAGCTGCATGGCTGAGGCAATGCGGGTCCAATCGTCCTGAGTCAGACGGCCGGACAGAATATTGCGCAGGTTGATCCGGCCAAGCGAGGCCAGCATCCTCATGACAATGCTTTCCGCAGGCATTTCCATCGAGAACACCAGCACCGGCTTGCCGCTCTTGATTGCCACGCTCTCGCAAAGATTCATGGCGAAAGTGGTTTTCCCCATCGACGGACGGGCTGCCACCACCACCATGTCGGACGGCTGCAAACCGGCGGTCATCTTGTCCAGTTCGTCAAAGCCGGTGGAGACCCCGGTGACCGGCTGCTTGTTGCGGAACAACTCTTCGATGCGGCCGACCGCATTGGTCAGCACATCCTTGATGGCGCGTGGACCGCTGCCTTTCTGCTGCTGTTCGGCAATGGCAAAAATGCCCGATTCGGCCTCATCAAGAATCTCGGCACTGCGCGCCCCTTTCGGGTTGTAGGCGCGGTCGGAAACCTTATTGGAAACGCTGATCAGCTGACGCAATACCGAACGCTCACGAACAATGTCAGCATAAGCAGAGATATTGGCGGCGCTGGGGGTATTACGGGCAAGATCACTCAGATAGGCAACACCGCCAGCTGACTCCAGTTGACCCAGCTGCTGAAGCGCCTGCGACACAGTGATCATGTCGCGCGGCTGATTCTGCTCCGCCAGCCCGAGCATGACCCGGAAAATCTGTTTGTGCTCACGGCGATAGAAGTCATGCTCACCGACCCGCTCGGCAACCTGATCCCAGGCATCTTCACTGAGCATCAGCCCACCGAGCACCGCCTG
>JBFHPX010000156.1:0-6007 GCA_041592575.1 Alcanivoracaceae bacterium | reverse complement strand
GATGGCGCACGGCATGGTCGAGGGCGGTGTTGCCATCATTGTCGGTAATCAGCGGGTCGGCGCCCAGCGCAATCAGCTCGCCACTGATCATGCCGTCCGGTTCGGCGCTGGCCAGGTGCAGCGGACGGATTCCCTCGTTGTCTGCAAGCTCCGCCGCCGCGCCGCGGCTTAGCAACAACAGGGCGGCATCACGAAAAAAGTCGACCTGCTGCTGTTGTCGCAGACCAAGCAATGCCAGATGCAGGGCGCTGCGACCATTGCCATCGACACTGTCGGCGGCGCTGCCGGCATCAAGCAGATCAGCCGGTTGCAACGCCGGCACGGTATCTGTGCGTGGACAATCGAGCAGGCGGTGCAGGGCCATGGAATCCGCCGCCAGCAGGGTCAGGGCAGCGCCTTCGGCAGCCGTGGCGGCGCAAACCGGGTCGTCACTGGCGGTGACGCCGGTACTGAAGGCCAGTGCAGCAATAAGCAGCAGCGCTTTCACGGGGCCAGACGACGCTCCAGCTCGGCTACTTCCTTTTCCAGAGCCTCCAGTTTCTCGCGGGTGCGGGCCAGCACCTGCTGCTGGATATCGAACTCCTCACGGCTGATCAGATCGAGCCGGCTGATGCCTTCCTGAAGAATGGCGCGGGCGCTGCGTTCGACTTCGTCGCGTAACTGTTCCAGGCCGGCGGGCAGGTGGCGGCCGATGTCGGCTACCAGACGGTCGATAAAGGGCTGGTCGGTCATGGTAAGAGCAAGTCCGGTTACGGCCGAAAGGGACAAACATGGTAGCACGGTGCAGGACAGGAAAAGAGTTGCACCATTTTGGGGAGCGCCCCGTTTTCGTGCGCTATAATCGCGCCAGAACCCGGGGCCACGGCTCCGTGTTTTTTTTCAACCCCATGAAAAATCACGCATTTTGTCTATTGGCATGGATCGTGCGTTTGTGGAGTCAAGCAGGGGGCAACCCCTGAAGACTGGATGAGGCTCCGCCTCGGTTCGGAACAGGTACGGCGCCGGTAACGGCGCAGCCATCAGGAGAGAGACATGAAACTTGTCACTGCCGTTATCAAGCCGTTCAAGCTCGACGATGTGCGCGAAGCATTGTCCGAGATTGGCGTGCAGGGCATCACGGTGACCGAAGTTAAAGGCTTCGGACGCCAGAAGGGCCACACCGAGTTGTATCGCGGTGCGGAGTATGTGGTGGATTTTCTGCCGAAAGTGAAGATCGAGGTCGCCATTGCTGATGGCTCCCTGGATCAGGTGATCGAAGCCATCGCCAAGGCTGCGAACACCGGAAAGATTGGTGACGGCAAGATCTTCGTCACCGAGCTTTTGCAGGCAATCCGAATCCGGACCGGCGAAACAGGCGAAGACGCGGTTTAACCGCCCGACGCTAAAACGGTTTGCAGCTTCATCGCTGCAGAAAAAACGTCACGATCCATGCCAACGATTTGACGTGTCCATCTGGAGGGTTACACCGTGGAAAACAACATTTACGAACTACAGTACGCCATCGACACCTTCTACTTCCTGGTGTGTGGCGCTCTGGTAATGTGGATGGCCGCAGGCTTTGCCATGCTGGAAGCTGGTCTGGTCCGCGCCAAGAACACAACTGAAATCCTGACCAAGAACGTCGCCCTGTATGCGGTGGCCTGCATCATGTACATGGTGTGTGGTTACGCAATCATGTATGGCGGTGACATCTTCCTCTCCGGCATTGCCGATGTGGATGCAGACGCTGTACTGGGTGATTTCGCTGCCCGTGAAGACGGCTTCCGCGGCGGTTCCATTTACGCTGGCGCTTCCGACTTCTTCTTCCAGGTAGTGTTCGTTGCTACTGCCATGTCGATTGTCTCCGGTGCTGTTGCCGAGCGCATGAAGCTGTGGGCATTCCTCGGCTTTGCCGTGGTCATGACCGGTTTCATCTACCCGATGGAAGGCAGCTGGACCTGGGGCGGTAACGATGTGTTCGGCATGTACAACCTGGGCGACCTCGGCTTCATCGACTTCGCTGGTTCAGGCATCGTTCACATGGCTGGTGCTGCTGCTGCTCTGGCTGGTGTGCTGCTGCTGGGTGCTCGTAAAGGCAAGTACGGCAAAGACGGTTCGGTTAACGCCATTCCGGGTGCCAACCTGCCGCTGGCTGCACTGGGTACCTTCATCCTGTGGCTGGGCTGGTTCGGCTTCAATGGCGGCTCGGTGCTGAAGCTCGGCGACATCAGCAACGCTGCTCTGGTGGCCATGGTGTTCCTGAACACCAACGCTGCTGCTGCCGGTGGTGCGATTGCTGCCCTGGTCACTGCCCGCCTGTTGTTCGGCAAGGCTGACCTGACCATGCTGCTGAACGGTGCTCTGGCTGGTCTGGTTGCCATCACTGCTGGCCCGGACACCCCGAGCGCTCTGCAGGCTACGATCTTTGGCGCGATTGCCGGTGTGCTGGTGGTGTTCTCCATCGTCACCCTCGACAAGCTGAAAATTGACGATCCGGTCGGCGCTATCTCGGTACACGGTGTAGTCGGTCTGCTCGGCCTGCTGCTGGTGCCGGTCACCAACAGCGACGCCAGCTACACTGGCCAGCTGATCGGTGCTGCCACGATCTTCGTCTGGGTATTTGTTACCAGCCTGATCGTCTGGGGCATTCTGAAAGCCACCGTCGGCATCCGCGTCTCGGAAGAAGAAGAGTACGAAGGTGTGGATCTGTCGGAGTGTGGTATGGAAGCCTACCCGGAGTTCGCCAGCAGCAAGAAGTAATCGCTGTCAGGCAACACCATAAAAAGGGCGCCGAAATCGGCGCCCTTTTTCTATGGGAGCTTCGTACCAGACTGAAGCAGATGTTTGCCACTACACGGTTGGTGAAGCGGCGTTTTTGCGTCAACATGGAGCAATAGTCAGATACCGAGAGCGGCCATGAGCACGGTGCTACCCGGCAACAAAGTTTCCGCCTCGGCGGAATGTCCGAACCGTAATGCGGAACAGGTGCTGCTGCGCTTACCCGCCCGAATGGCGACGCTGGGCGAGGGCATGACCATTCGTCGCGCCCTGCCCAATCAGGGCAAGCGCATGATTGGCGCCTGGTGCTTCCTTGATCACGCCGGCCCGGTGGATGTCAGCGGTGGTGATGGCCTGCGTGTCGGTCCGCATCCACATACTGGCCTGCAGACCTTTACCTGGATGGTCGACGGCGAGTTCCTGCATCGCGACAGTCTTGGTTATGAACAGCTGATCCGGCCCGGGCAGGTCAATCTGATGACCGCCGGCCGTGGTATCAGCCACTCGGAGGAATCTCCCGCGCAGCGCTCGCCGCGGTTGCAGGCCGCGCAATTGTGGATTGCGCTGCCGAACGACAAGCGTCTTATTGATCCGGGGTTTGACCATTATCCTGAATTACCCGGGCATCACCAGGATGGCGTCGACATGACGCTGCTGGTTGGTGAGGCGTTTGGAGAGAAAGCGCCGACCCGGGTGTACAGCCCATTGCTGGGCATGGACCTTCGTAGCGATAGCGCGGCGGCAACGCAGATTCCGTTGCGCCCGGATTTCGAATACGGTGTGCTGGTGTTGACAGGGGCGGCAGAAGTGGAAGGCGAGTCCTTGCTGCCCGGAGAACTGCTTTATCTGGGCCGGCACCGGCAGACACTATCGGTTAAATTCCCCGACGCAGCAAAAATACTGCTGATCGGTGGTGAGCCGTTCGCAGAAGACATTCTGCTGTGGTGGAACTTTATCGGCCGCAGTCAGGCAGAGATTGAAGGTTATATCCGGCAGTGGAATGCAGGGCAGGCCTTCGGAGAGGTCAAGGGGTACAGGGGCGAACGCCTGCCGGCACCTGAACTGCCAGCAGGGATGCGGTTGAAAAACTAGCGCTCCCGCTGCATCACTTCTCTCGCTTCTTCATTGAGTGCCTGGCTCTGGCGTTGCGGGCGAGTCAGTGGCGCTGTCTTGACCAGATTGCCATACAGGCGCTCGACGCCAGCGGCCAGCCCGCCGGCCACCTCCAGATCAAAGCGCTCGCGATCGCGCTGGCGGATATGCTCCACCACTTCGGCCGCCTCGTCTGTTGCGACGCCGACCGCCAGCAGAGTCTGTTCGCCCAGCTGCAGAGCCGACTCAAAGGTTTCACGTACTTGTGCGTGAACCTGACGGGCCACCAGTTCCAGTGCATGACGGCGATCAAAGCTGCGAGCCAGCACCCGTACATGCGGGAAATGATGCTGCAGCAGCTCGACAATACGATTGGTGGCATCGCGGTCATCGACGCAGATCACCACCGCCTGTGCTTTTTCTGCTCCGGCAGCATGCAGCACATCAAGGCGGCCACCATCGCCATAGTAAACGCGGAAACCGAACTCGCCAGCGTCATGAATCTGCTCGGCATCAGTATCGATAATGGCAACGTCTACGCCACGGGCCAGCAGCGTCTGGCTAACCACCTGACCGACCCGACCGAAACCGATAATCAGCACATCGCCGCTCAGATTACTGGCCGGTTCGATACCTTCGAGGGAAACACTGCCGCTGGGTAGCAGCCAGCGCAGCGCAAGAATAAGCAGCGGCGTCAGCACCATCGACAGAATGACGATGGCACTGAAGTTGGCATGTACGCTGCTGTCGAAAATGCCCGCTGCTGCAGCGGCGGAATAAAGCACGAAAGCGAACTCGCCGCCTTCCGCCAGCATGGCGGTGCGATAAAGCCCTTCGCCATGGCCGGCACGGGTCAGGCGTGCAACCAGATAAATCATTGCACCCTTCACGCCCATATAGGCGAGCACCCCGGCGACAATCAGCGGCCAGTTGCCGGCCACCTGTTGCAGATCAAGCAGCATGCCGACGCCAACAAAGAACAGGCCAAGCAGTAACCCGCGGAATGGTTCTATGTCTGCTTCCAGCTGATGTCGAAATGAGGACTCCGACAGCAGCACCCCGGCTAGAAATGCGCCCATTGCCATCGACAAACCACTGAGTTCCATCAACAACGCCGCGCCCAGTACCACCAGCAAGGCAGCGGCGGTCATCACTTCGCGGGCCTTTGCGGTGGCGAGCAAGCGGAACAGCGGACTAAGCAACCAGTAACCCACCACAATCAACAGGCTCACCGCGCCGACGCCGATGGCAACGCTGATCCAGCGGTGGCCTGGCTCTGCGCCTGACCCCGGCGCAAGGAATGCGACCAGCGCCAGCAATGGCACAATCGCCAGGTCTTCCAGCAATAAAATGGATACCGTGCGTTGTCCTTTTGCCGTCAGGGTTTCGCCCCGTTCTTCCAGCACCTGGAAAACAATGGCGGTGGACGACAGGGTAAAGCCCAGCGCGGCGATCAGTGCCACCGTTGCCGGCAAATCAAACAGAAAATAGCCAAGCGCGGTCAGCGACAGCCCGCAGGCAGCAACCTGAGCGGCGCCAAGGCCGAAGATGTCGCGACGCAGTTGCCATAATCGCGATGGCTGCATCTCGAGCCCGATGATAAACAGGAACATGACCACGCCCAGCTCTGCCAGATGCAGCACTGCTTTCGGGTCGGCAAACAGCGCCAGACCAAACGGGCCCACCGCAATGCCGGCAGCGAGATAGCCGAGCACCGAGCCCAGACCAAGACGGCGAAACAGAGTGACGGTCACGATGCTGGCGCCGAGTACGGCAACCACCGGAGTCAGTTCAGCGGCATAGCCTGCCATGTGTTACTCCTGTCAGGGCCAGTTACGCAGCACCTGCGCCAGTCTTTGAACCATGCCATCGAGACGTTTCTGCATCTGTTCGTCTTTCAGCGCGCCGCTGTTATCAAAGGCTTCATGCGCTTTTGGAAGCGCCAGTTGTTCCGGAAGCACAGTGACGCCAAGATGACTGAGCAGCTGGCGGATCAGTGCCAGACTGCGCATGCCGCCAAAACCACCGGGTGATGCCGACATCACCAGCGCCACCTTGTTGCGGAATGACGCCAGCCCGTCAATGTCGCCATCGCGGCGCGATATCCAGTCCAGCGTATTTTTCATCATCGGAGTAATAAAGCTGTTGTACTCCGGCG
>JBFHPX010000155.1:0-6115 GCA_041592575.1 Alcanivoracaceae bacterium | reverse complement strand
TCAGTACAGTTATCAGATTCTGGTCAGCGACCCGGATGACGCCAACAATGGTACCGACATCAGCTTTGCACTGACCAGCGCACCGGCAGGCATGGCAGTGAGCAGCACCGGGCTGGTGACCTGGACGCCGGCAAACGGCGTGCTGAGCTCGGGAACGGTGCGCGTGCGTGTACAGGATGGACTGGAAGACGGCGCGGTAGCGGCGCTACAGGAGTGGACCGTGACGGTGACCCCGGTAAACGATGCGCCGGTGATCAGCGCGATTGCTGGGCAGAGCGTCGAGGAGCTGTCGTCATTCAGTTTTGCTGTGCAAGTTACCGATCCGGATGACGCCAACAATGGCACCGATCTGGTCTGGAGTCTGGATACTGCACCGACCGGCATGACGATCGGCACTACCGGCGTGATTGCCTGGACACCGGGACAGAACACTGCGGGCAATTACCCGGTAACGGTGCGAGTGGCGGACGGCGGTGAGGATGGCGCCAGCGCAGATACCGAGTCCTTCTCCATAGAAGTGACGCTGCAGGATGCTGATGGTGATGGTGTTGCCGACTATGACGACAACTGTCCGGCGAACGCCAACGCTGATCAGGCGGATCTGGATGGCGACAATGTTGGCGACGTCTGCGACCCGGATCGTGATGGCGACGGCATTCCCAATGATATCGAGACGCTTTACGGTCTTGATCCCGATGATGCGGCTGACGCAGCAGGGGATGCTGATGGTGATGGCCTGACTAATCTTGACGAGTACAACAGCTGCGTCGCCGATGCAGGTGGCCCGGTCACTGACTGCGAGGCGATTGTCGTTGATTCGGTCGAGCCCGTTGTTACTGTGGTGGATGTGCGCGTAGATCAGCTTGCCTATCTGACGGATGTCATTTTTACAGCCACAGCTGCAGATGGAATCGACGGTCCGGTCACGCCCTATGTCACCGAGATTAACGGTTCCCCGGTGGCGCCGACCGCGGCAAACCATACTCGTTCGTTGCGGCCGGGTCGTTATCTGGTGCGCTGGGAAGCGGAGGACGCTGCCGGTAACGTCGGCTTCGCCGAGCAGCAGGTTGATATTCTGCCGCTGGTCACCGCCGGTGGTGCCCGCCTGGCCGGTCGTGGTCAGGTCGTGCCGGTGACATTACAGCTTGGCGGTACCGCGCCGAGTTATCCGCTGGAGGTGGAATTCGTCGTCAGTGGTACAGCGACACAGGGAGTGGATTACTCACTTTCTTCTGCTGCCTTCAGTATCGCCAGTGGCACCACCGCAACACTGAATCTGGAAGTGATTGTTTCCGGTCCTGTCCAGGAAGATCGCTATGTCGACATCACCTTGAGCAATGTCAACGGTGATGCAGTGTTGGGTCGCAGTGTTACGCAGCGCGTGCTGATTGTCGACCGACAGGTTGCTCCTGAGGTTTCCTTGTCGGCGCAGCAGGGTGGCATTGTTACCCGCACCGTTTACGCTGATCAGGGACAGGTTCAGATTGATGCGCTGGCAACCGATGCCAATGGCCATGTGCTGACGCTGGACTGGCAGGGTAGCGATCCGCTGCTTGGCTTCAGTGGCAATGTCACCAGTCAGACATTCGATCCATCGTTGCTGGCTTCGGGTCAATATCTGGTTCAGGTGGCAGTCTCCGATGGCATTGCTGTTACCGAGCAGTCGTTGTTGCTGGTGCTGGCGGATCTGCGACCAGTGCTTGATCCGTTGACTGATTCTGACGGTGACGGCCTGGCGGATGCCGACGAAGGCTTTGCTGACAGTGATGGAGATGGCATTCCGGATTATCTCGATAATCTTGATGATCCCACTCTGCAGCCGTTGCTGACATCTTCATCCGGCCCGGCCCTGCGTTACGCGATCGCCACCGATAGTGGCCTGACTTTGACGCCGGGTAATGCTGCCATGTCGGCCGCGCGATCAGGCGTCCGTGTTTACAGCAGTGAGCTGCCCGTTGATTCGGAATATACGGTGCTCGGAGTGATCTACGATTTCGAGGTGCATGGCCTGAGCGAGGCGAATCCGGTGGCCCGGGTGATTTTGCCACTGGTACAGCCGATTCCGCCGGCCGCGGTCTGGCGCAAGCAGGTCAATACAGAGTGGCAGAACTTCATCGAAGCAGGCGATGACCGTCTCGCCAGTGCCGCCAGCGTAGACGGGGTATGCCCCCAGTTTGATGCAGTACAGTGGCAACCCGGTTTGCTTGTCGGCAGGGATTGTGTCCTGCTCCAGCTAACTGATGGAGGTCCTAACGATGCCGATGGGGCTGCTAATGGTGTTATCCGTGATCCGGCTGGTGTGGCAGTGCCACGTGACGACCCGGCTGATCCGGTCGCACCGACGAAAGGGCCAAACAGCGCCGGTGTCATTGCGCTGTTCTGGTGGTTGATGCTTGTGGCGCCGCTCTGGCGGCGCCGGTTTGTTTAATCCCGCAGGGACGGAAGGGAACCCATGATGTTTTTCCGGCAACTTGCCCTTGGCACCTTTTTGCTTGGTTGTAGCCTGCCAGCATTGGCGATTGATCCCGCCAACTTCAGCGTCAACGCAGATATCACTGCGACGCAGGATGATAACCAGTCCCGCGCCGAGCGGGCGCGTGATCAGGTGGAAGATATTTCTGCTTCGATGATGCTGAACCTGAGTTATTTCAAACCGCTTGGCCAGCGCGGATTGATGATTCTGTCCTGGTTCGGCGAAGGTGAACGATTCGACGAGGTAGAGCTGCTTGATCGCAATACCTTCGGCTCCAGTCTGGCGCTGCGCTGGCAGACCAGCTCAGCGTTCTCTGCGCCCATTGTCGAGTGGAACGTTTCTGTTCAGGACGACAATATTCGTGCCGACCAGCGCGACAGTACGGTGATCAAGACTCAGCTGTTCGTGACCCGTCGCTTTACCGACCGGATCACCATGTCACTGGGGGGCGAATATCGGAATGCGGACTCTCGCAGTACGGTCTTTGATCTGGAGGACCGCCGTTTCTTCTGGAATTTTGACTACCTGCTGATGCAGAAATACGCCCTGTATTTTACCTACAGTCACTTGCAGGGCGACGTATTCTCTTCGGCTCAGCGGATTTTCTGCAGTGGTGCCTTTGCTACCGACATTCTGCCGTTAATCAATGCCTCCACCGCGATTGAAAGCGACGATGCCTATAACGGGACTTTCTGTGGCGAGTGGATTGCCTATCGTCTTGATGGCAAGACAAACACCTATGTGGGCGGCGTGAATATGCCAGTCGGCAAGAGCATGTCGCTGGATCTGTCGCTGATGCATGTGGATGTGCAGGCGGATCTGGACAACAACTATGAACGGAATCTGGTTCGCGCCAGCTTGTTGAAGAGGTTCTGAGCATGAACATCAAATCTGTATTGCCGCTGTTCCTGCTGTTTATGCTGGGTGCCTGTAATGAGCGTGGCGAGATGGACAGTAGTAGCGCTCCGCGTGGCGTTGAGGTGCCGGATCACTTTCTTCAGTACCTGAACGACCAGCAGGGTCAGGTGCTATCGACGACCTGGAGCCAGGCATATTATCGGGCGGTGGATCCCGACAATACCCGCACCACTTTGGAGGACTGGAAAGCCGCCAACGATTTCGATAACTGTGACGAGCAAGTTCATGTCATTTATCGTGATGCCAAGGATCTCGGTTACGGACGAAATATGCAGGGCTGTAAACATGCCGATGGTCGCGTCGCCGTGTTCGTCAATAATTATGTGGTGCGGATTCAGCCCGGCGATCCGACCAACTATGGTCCGATAAATGTGGAGGCCGCCATCGCCGAAGACCCGCATCACTTGCAGGGAACCAACGCAATTGAGTTCACTCCGATTGATCCGAATGATCCGGATTCCGACAAGGTGGCCAAGTTCTTTACCTTTACCCCGGAGGGGCAGCTCAATCTGACTGCTGATCTCGACGGTCGCGGTGCCAAACCGATGCCTCAGCCGTGTCTGCTTTGTCATGGCTCCACGCTGCCTCCCTGGGACAGTGAAGCCATTATCAGTAGCGCCACTCCCTGGGCGGAGCCCTACGTCGAGAAAACCCTGAAATCCAGCAAGATGAATCTTCTCGAGCTGGAAAGTTTTGATTACTCGCCCTATGTGGCTGGCTACTCTCGTAGTGATCAGGAAGAAGCGCTTCGCCAGCTGAATGAATTTGTACTGAGTACCTATGAAGAAACGGCTACCCGAGCGCTGTCGGACCCGGGTCACTGGTGGCCGGATTTCGCCATTGAGATCGCTCGCAAGCGTTATGCTGACCAGCCTGATTCTACCGGTCAGACCTACCAGGATAATTCGCTTCCGTGTGGTTGGCGTGTTGATCCGTCTGCTGATGCGGACTGTGTCGGTTCAGAAGATTTGCCGGCCGCGGTCCGGCCTGAGGGAGTGGATGTTCTGTACAAGCGAGTGGTAGAGCCGCATTGCATCGCCTGTCATTCTCTACGCGGTTCCAGCGCCGGCCAGCGTCAGCCTGATTCAAACGGTGGCAATGCTATCAGTTTCAGTAACTACGAGAAATTTATCGGTTACAGCGATCTGATTGTTGACTACGTTTATCATCGTGGCGTGATGCCACTGTCGTTACGAAACTACGAGAAGTTCTGGGCCGATCGTTGTCAGGGAGCCCCGGCATTGCTGGCGACTTTCCTGCCGGAGTTTGATCGTTATGATAATGATGCCTGTGTCATCACTCCCGGGCTGCCGGTTGCATTGCCGGGGGCCGATCGCCCGGTTCGTTCTCCCGCGCTACTGGATGCCAGTGCCAGTCTTTTTGTCAGCCAGTATCAGTGGCAGGTGGTAGCAGTGCCTGATCCTGCCGCCGTTACTCGCTTCTCCGATGCATCCGCCGCGGCGCCGATTTTCTACGCCAGTCACAATGGCGATTACGTTCTGCAGCTGACGGTGAGCAACATTCGCGGAATTGACACTGAGGAGCTGGTGTTGACGGTGAATAGTGGCATGAGTCCTGCGCCGGCAGAGCTCGATTTTGTTAATCACGTTTTGCCGGTGCTGCGGGACGTTACCTATCCGGGGCGGGATGCCCAGTGTACTCAGTGCCACAGTTCGGTTGCGCAGCTTGGCGGCGCCTATGCCGGTATTCCGGTGGTTTACAACGTCGACGCCACGGTCTATGAAGAAGTGCTGCAGCGAGTGGATCTGGTGGAGCCTGAGAACAGCATCCTGCTGCGCAAACCTACTCGCGATCAGCATGGTGGCGGAAAGATTATTGATCGAGATAGCGCAGATGGTGAGGCGCTTTACCAGATGCTGATCAACTGGATTCGTTCCGGGGCCCGCTGCGGCAGTGATCCGCAGATTTGCGGTTGAATCCGGCAATAAGAGAAAGCGCGGCGTATGCCGCGCTTTGTTATTGGGCTGTCAGGATTACTTGCTGGTGTGGGTGAAAACGCCATCCCAGTCGATATCCGGCGGGTCCTCCCGGAAGTGCTGGATTCGCTGCAGGTAAACGTCGTAAATCTTTCGCTGAGGATCTTCCTCAGCCAGCGCTTTCAGAGCGGATTCGGCCGCATCCCAGCGCTGCTGACGGTAATCAAGCAGGGCGGCGTGGAAACGTTCCACCCGGGCCAGAAGATCTTCCGGCTGTTTGTCGGTGGCGCCGAGCGGCTCGAAAATGATGACCGGCTCGTCTTTGCCCTTTACTCGAACCCGATCCAGCTCCAGAAAGCTGTAGTCAGGCACCTTGGCTTTGGTGAACTCACTGACGATGATGTTGACGCCGTATTGCTTGGTCAAGCCTTCCAGCCGTGAACCCAGATTTACCGCATCGCCCATCACTGTGTAGGCCATGCGGAATTCCGAGCCCATGTTGCCGACGCTCATCACGCCGCTGTTCAGGCCGACACCAATATTGATTTCCGGCCAGCCCTTGTCGCGGAAACGCTGATTGATTTTCGGCAGCGCCTTGACCATCTCCAGTCCGGCCTTCAGGGCATGGCGGGCATGGTTGTCGTCGTTCAGTGGCGCGCCCCAGAACGCCATGATGGCGTCACCCATGTACGTGTCGATGGTGCCGCGATGGTGGTGAATCACATGCGTCATCGGCGTCAGCATTTCATTCATCAGCTGAGTCAGGGCATGTGGCTCAAGACCTTCG
>JBFHPX010000154.1:0-6133 GCA_041592575.1 Alcanivoracaceae bacterium | reverse complement strand
GGATCAATACGTCCGCTGGCAGCCTGAGTGTTGAGATTGACGGCATAGTTCTCAAGTGGATTGGCTGCAGAAGATTCGCCGCCCTCTTCTCCGGCCTGTTCGGAGTCGGATGAAGGCGCGCCCTCATCGCCACCACCGATTTTCGAGATACCGTGGGAAATGTAATTCACCACGTCGAGGCGATGAATATTCTGAGTAGCAAGGAAATAGACCGCCTGACTCTCCTGCTCGCTGAAGATAGCCACCAGCACATTGGCGCCGGTCACCTCGCGCTTGCCGGATGACTGGACATGAAACACGGCGCGCTGGAGCACACGCTGGAATCCCAGCGTCGGCTGGGTGTCGCGCTCCGGGTCTTCCTCGGGAATCAGCGGTGTGGTGTCATCGATAAACTGCGACACCGAGCTGCGCAAATCGTTGACATCTGCGCCACAGGCCGTCAGCACCTCCACGGCAGAATCGTTGTCGAACAATGCCAGCAGCAAGTGCTCTACTGTCATGAACTCATGACGGTGGCTGCGGGCATAGCGGAAGGCCTCATTCAGGGTCATTTCCAGTTCTTTGCTCAGCATGATGACACCTCTCAAGCCTGCGGATTCGGGATTCAGACCTCCGTGTCTGGGACTTCGTTCAGGCAACCTCCACCTGACACATCAGCGGGTGCTGATGTTGACGCGCATAATCAATTACCTGTGCAGCGCGAGTTTCTGCCACATCGCGGGTATAAACCCCGCACACAGCACGACCTTCAGTATGCACCGTCAGCATGATTCGGGTAGCCTTTTCCCGATTCATGGCAAAAAACAGCTCCAGCACCTCAACCACAAACTCCATCGGCGTGAAGTCGTCATTCATCATCAGCACCTTATACATCGAAGGCTGCTTGACCTGAGGTTTCGCCTCTTCCAGCGCCAGCCCCTCATGACGCTGGGGTTGCTCCGGCTCCCCTGCCATCCGAATCTGACCGGCACCGACCGGCGACCTGTAATCTGAATACTGATCGTTCATGGTTTCCTGTATTCCGTTGTACTGCCACGCCCGAGCCGACGCAATAACTGTGTCGTGACGCACAGCTTCTCGTGGCTGCCGTTCATCGGGGGGTTGACACCCCCCGCCACTGGTTAAAAGATGTACGGCAACATCAAGTCCGGCCTCCAGTTTACACCAGCGCCGTGACGTCATGGTGATGTGGGGGCGGAAGGGCACAAAACAACAACAGGCAGGGAAGACAGGGGCAGCAAAATGGCAACCGGCAAGGTGAAGTGGTTTAACAATGCCAAGGGTTACGGCTTTATCCGGCCAGACCTGGGTGGCGACGATCTGTTTGTCCATCACTCCTATATCCAGATGGACGGTTACCGAAGCCTGAAAGCAGGCCAGCCCGTGGAGTACGAACTCCAGCCGGCCGCCAAGGGCTACCACGCGGTCAATCTCAGGCCCGTGGAAGGCACTACAGAAAGGGCGGGCGAGGCCGGCCAGAGCGACCAGGCCTCTGCCTGATTCGACCTATTGCTCCATGTGCCCGATGACCGCATCACCGAACTGCGAGCATTTCATCAGCGTGGCGTCCGGCATCAGCCGCTCAAAGTCATAGGTCACGGTTTTCGCCGCAATGGCGCCCTCCATGCCGCGGACAATCAGGTCTGCCGCCTCGTTCCAGCCCATGTGCCGGAGCATCATCTCTGCCGACAGAATCAACGAACCGGGGTTAACCTTGTCCTGACCGGCATACTTGGGCGCGGTGCCGTGGGTGGCCTCAAACATTGCCACTGAACCGCCGATATTGGCTCCTGGTGCGATCCCGATACCGCCCACCTCCGCCGCCAGCGCATCGGAAATGTAATCGCCATTCAGGTTCAGGGTGGCAATGACGCTGTAATCTGCCGGTCGCATCAGAATCTGCTGAAGGAAAGCGTCGGCAATAACGTCCTTGATAATGATGTCACGGCCGGTTTTGGGATTCTTCATCGTCATCCAGGGGCCACCATCCAGCAGCTCGGCGCCAAAACGCTCGCCGGCCAGCTGGTAGCCCCAGTCCTTGAACGCCCCTTCGGTGTATTTCATGATGTTACCCTTGTGCACCAGCGTGACACTCGGGCGGTCATTGTCGATTGCGTACTGAATCGCCTTGCGCACCAGACGCTGGGTGCCTTCGCGTGACACCGGCTTGATACCGATACCGCAGCCTTCATGAAAGCGAATCTTGGTGACGCCCATTTCCTCACGCAGGAAACGGATCAGCTTGGTCGCCTCGGGGCTGTCTGCGGCCCACTCGATACCGGCATAAATATCCTCGGAGTTTTCCCGAAAAATGGTCATGTCTGTAAGCTCGGGGTGGGTAACCGGGCTCGGTACGCCGGGGAACCAGCGCACCGGGCGCATGCAGACATAAAGATCCAGTGCCTGACGCAGGGCAACATTCAGCGACCGAATGCCACCGCCAACAGGAGTCGTCAACGGCCCTTTGATACTGACAATATACTCACGCAGCGCCTCAAGGGTTTCCTCCGGCAGCCAGACATCCGGCCCGTAAACTCGGGTCGATTTCTCACCGCAGTAGACTTCCATCCAGACGATGGAACGTTTTGACCCGTAGGCTTTTTCGATGGCCTGATTCACTACCTTGATCATCACCGGGGTGATGTCCACGCCAATTCCGTCACCCTCGATATAAGGAATAACGGGGTGATTCGGCACGTTCAGGGACAGGTCCGCATTGACAGTGATTTTGTCACCGTCGGCCGGAACCGTGATCTTTTGGTATCCCATCTGGCTACTCCCTCCGGAAAAAAACCGTAGAATGCGGTTCACGCAGCTCAGGGTATGGAGCCCGCGTCAGCGCTGACGAGTATAGCATCGGCCCTGTTTTGTTGTCTGACATTTTGCAGAACCGGGCCGCCGTTCCGAGTCGGTTTCTGTACACGGATCAAGCTGATGGCACGTCTTATTCTGTTCAACAAACCATTCAATGTGCTGTCGCAGTTTCGCGACGATAACGGCCGTGCCACGCTTGCCGACCACATCTGCATTCCCGGCGTGTATCCCGCCGGCAGACTTGATTATGACTCCGAAGGACTGTTGCTGCTGACCGATGAGGGCGCACTGCAGGCGCGAATCGCCGAACCGCGCTTCAAACTGCCGAAAACCTATCTGGTGCAGGTGGAAGGCAACGTCAATGAGGAGGCGCTGGGTGCATTGCGCGAAGGTGTCACGCTGAAAGATGGCCCGACACTACCAGCGAAAGCCGAGGCCATCGCCGAGCCGGAATTATGGCCGCGTCATCCGCCAGTGCGGCAGCGCCAAACGGTACCGGACAGCTGGTTGAAACTGACTATCAGTGAGGGCAGAAATCGTCAGGTCCGGCGCATGACGGCTGCGGTCGGCTTGCCAACCCTGCGGCTGGTGCGCTGGCAAATCGGCGACTGGAATCTGGATGGACTGGCGCCGGGCGAATGGCGCGAAATCAGTGTCCATCTGCCGGCGTCCAGCGCGCCGCCGCGTCGCGGTCGCCCTGTTTCGCCTCGACCCAGCTCGCCGCGCCGTCGACGCTGATTTCCTTCTTCCAGAACGGCGCCCGGGTCTTCAGGTAATCCATGATGAAGGCACAGGCTTCAAAGGCTTCACGCCGATGTTGCGCTGCCACCTGAACCCGGACGATCAACTGATCCACTTCGACCCGGCCCACTCGATGCGCCACCAGCACCATGGATAGCGGCCATCGCTCTGCCGCCTGATCGGCAATCCGACCGATCTCGCGTTCGGTCATGCCCGGGTAATGCTCGATCTCCAGAGCTACCACCCTGCCCTGCTCATCACGCACCCGCCCCTCGAAGGTCACACAGGCGCCGGCGTGCCACACCGCCACCGGCGGCAATTCATCTTCACAAATTGCGATCGCCTGCATGATCAGCCTCCGGTCACCGGCGGGAACAGCGCCACTTCGTCGCCATCGCTGAGGCTGGCGGCCAACGGTTTGAGCTCTTCATTGATCGCAGCCATCAGCGGCCGCTCGCCACCCAGCTCCTCCGCCCAGACGCCGCCCCGGGCAGCCAGATGGCGGCACAGCGCCGCGACGTCGCCGGCCCCGACTGGCAAAGCCAGCTGCTCCTGATCTGTCGCCAGCTTCTCCCGCAAACGGGCGAAATAACGCACACGAATATTCATTCCGGTTCCGCTTGTCATGCCTGCCGAATCCAGCTGCCCGAGCGCCCGCCCTCTTTTTTCAGCAGGGCGATGCCCTCTATCACCATGCCACGATCAACCGCCTTGCACATGTCATAGACCGTCAGCGCCGCCACTGATACCGCCGTCAGTGCCTCCATTTCCACCCCGGTCCCGGCCCGCGTGCGGCAGCGCGCCTCGATGCGCAGACGATCGTCCTGCATGGCAAAGTCCAGCTTGACGCTGCTCAGCAACAGGGTGTGACACAGGGGTATTAACCGAGAGGTTTCCTTGGCCGCCTGGATACCGGCGACCCGCGCCACCGCCAGCACATCGCCCTTGGCCTGCTCGCCCTCGACAATCCGCCGCAGCGTTTCCGGCTGCATCCTGACATACCCCTCGGCAACCGCAAGCCGGTCGCTATCCGGCTTGTCAGTGACATCGACCATGCTGGCTCGACCGTGGACATCAAGATGGCTGAACGGCTCGGTCATACTCTGCTCCTGTAGCGCGAGGCGGTATTGTACCTGTAAAGCCGCGCCCTGCTGGTTTATCCTCTGCCGCCCGACATCATTCGGCCGACCATGAACAGTTTCGAACCGCATATTACCGTAGCCACCGTCATCGAGCGCGATGGCCGTTTCCTGCTGGTGCGCGAACATGCCGACGGCAAACTGGTACTGAACCAGCCTGCTGGCCATGTTGAGGCCGGCGAGAGCCTGCTGCAGGCTGCGTTTCGGGAGACCCTGGAAGAAACCGCCTGGCAGGTGGACATCACAGCACTACTGGGGATCTATATCTACCAACCCAAACGGGGAGCCGGCGTCTACTACCGGATGTGTTTTGTTGCCGAACCACGCAAACATGACCCGGGCCAGAAACTGGACACCGGCATCGTCGGCGCTGAATGGCTCAGCGTTGATGAACTGCGCGCATGTCAGGCCGAGCACCGCAGCCCGCTGGTGATGCAGTGTGTCGACGACTACCTGTCCGGCCGGCGACTGCCGCTGGACAGCATCTATCAACACCCCTGGCCGTTGCAGAAAGGATGAACAGCCCCTTCGCCAAACCGGTTGAACAGACCCGTATCATTGTCGGCATGTCCGGCGGTGTCGACTCGGCCGTGGCCGCTGCCCTGCTCAAACAGCAAGGCTATCAGGTCGAAGGCCTGTTCATGAAAAACTGGAACGAGGATGACGGCAGCGAATACTGCACCGCCCGCGAAGATCTGCTTGATGCCATGCAGGTCGCCGGCGTGCTCGATATCGAATTGCACACTGCCAACTTTGCAGCCGAATACTGGGACCGGGTATTCGCCCACTTCCATGATGAATACCGCGCCGGCCGCACGCCGAATCCGGATATTCTCTGCAACCGCGAGATCAAGTTTCAGGCGTTTCTCGATCACTCCCTGACACTGGGCGCCGACGGCATTGCCACCGGCCACTACGCGCAGCTGGATTATCCCGCCGGTGAACATGCCCGACTGTTGCGTGCGATCGATGTCAACAAGGATCAGACCTATTTTCTCCACGCCGTTGGCGGCGACAAGTTCCGTCGCACCCTGTTCCCGCTCGGCGGCATCGAGAAACCGGAAGTACGACGGCTGGCGGAGCAGTTCGGCTTCACCAATCACAAGAAGAAGGATTCCACCGGCATCTGCTTTATTGGCGAACGCCGGTTTCGGGATTTTCTCCAGCAATACTTGCCAGCACAGCCGGGTCGTATTGAAGACGATCACGGTAACCTGCTCGGCGAGCATACCGGCCTGATGTATTACACACTCGGCCAGCGCCAGGGTCTGGGCATTGGCGGTCGTCGTGAAGCGGATGAATCACCCTGGTACGTGGCGGCGAAGGACCTGTCTCGCAACGTGCTGGTGGCGGTGCAGGGCCATGACCATCCGCTGTTGCAGAGTCGAGGACTGAACAGCAGCGCCGTACACTGGGTAGCGGGCCAGCCGCCGGCATTG
>JBFHPX010000153.1:0-6164 GCA_041592575.1 Alcanivoracaceae bacterium | reverse complement strand
GGGATTGGCCTACGAGGACGTGGTTCTGATCCATCCCCGTGGGGAGCGCGTTCACGGCTGGTGGCTTCCGGCAAAGGGCCCGGCCCGTGGCACCGTATATTTTCTTCATGGTAATGCCCAGAACATCAGCACCCATGTCATCAACGTGGCCTGGCTGCCAGAGCGCGGGTTCAATGTGTTCTTGCCGGATTATCGTGGCTATGGGCTCAGTGAAGGCGAGCCGAAACTGAAGTATGCGATGCAGGATGTCCAGCTCGGCCTCGACTGGTTGCGGGCTTCCGGCCGCCTCGGTGACAAGCCACTGATTGTGTTTGCCCAGAGTCTTGGCGCCAGTCTGACCATTCCGGTACTGGCAAGAGAGGATAATCATGGCCGCTACGATTGTCTGATCGCCGAGGCAGCCTTTACCGGTTATCGCGATATTGTTGCTGACATCATGTCCCGTAGCTGGTTGTTACGGCCGTTCAAGCCGGTGGTGATCCCGTTCCAGCCACGCCGGTACGACGCCATCGATGTCGTTGATGAGCTGCGCGCGCCATTGCTGATCCTGCATAGCGAGGAAGATGAGGTCATTCCGTTTGCACATGGCGAAGCGCTGTTTGCCAGGGCAGAGACGACAAAGGAATTTCAGCCTCTGCTTGGCCGGCATATAGCCAGCTTGCGTGATACCGGCGTGCGCGATCGACTGGTCCGATTCACCGAGGAGCACTGTGGAGTTCGCAAGCCGGTAGTGAGGGCCTCGCCGCCGGCAGTGCCGGGTTCGGACGAGCGCCCACCGGCTGCACCGTCAAGAGAGTCATTGCGTCCGTCAAGTAATGGCTTTACTTTCTGAGCACTGAACGTCCATCAACAGGAGACAGACCATGAAAAAGCTGATGCTGCCAATATTGATCTCGGGTTCCGTGATGTTATCCGGCTGTCTTGGTCAGAACGCCCTGTTCAACACGGTACAGGATTGGAACGCCACGGCGACGGAAGAAAAGTTTGTCAATCAGGGCATTTCCTTCGCTTTCTGGATTGTGCCGGTTTATGGCCTGACCCTTCTGGCGGATATTGTGATTCTCAACTCGGTCGAGTTCTGGACCGGCACCAACCCGGTTAATAACAGTCGCGCCAAGGTCACCGGCACCACTGAGCGGGTAGAAGACGGTCTTGGTAATGAGGCGTTGTTGACCTATCAGGCAGATGGCTCGGTGCAGGTTGAGGTGTTTCGTGGCGCTGGAACTGAACGCTTCATACTCGTGCGCGAGGGTGATCAGGTTGTCCGGGTGCAAGATGGTGAGCGCGTTGCGCTCGGTAGTCTGACGCTGTAATTCGCGATTGCCGGGGCGGCCGACTGGCCGCCCTATGGCGCCTCCTGGTCCGCCTGCCTTTCCCTTTTCTTGATCATGCTGGCAACAAGCACCCCCGCTTCAAACAGTAACCACATGGGCACTGCCAACAGCGTCTGTGAAATAACGTCCGGTGGCGTCAACAGCATGCCGACAACGAAACAGCCGACGACGACATAGGGGCGTTTCTCGCGCAGGGATTCCACCGTTGTAATGCCAGTCCAAACCATCAGCAAAATGGCAATCGGCAGCTCGAACGCAGCACCAAAGGCAATAAACAGGGTAATGACGAAATCGAGATAGCGGCTGATGTCGGTCATCACCGCCACACCTTCCGGGGCAATCGCGGTAAAGAAACCAAACAGCACCGGGAACACGACGAAATAGGCGAAAGCAACGCCGCCATAGAACAGTGCAATACTGCTGGCCAGCAGCGGCAAGGCAAAGCGCTTCTCATGCTTGTACAGGCCGGGAGAGATAAACCCCCAAGCCTGATGCAGAATAATCGGCATGGCTAACAGAATGCTGACATACAGAGTCAGTTTGAATGGCACCAGAAAGGGCGAGGTGACATCAGTGGCGATCATCGATGTGCCCGCCGGCAGCGATTTCATCAATGGCTGCGCCACCAGCGTGTACAGCTCCTGAGAGAAGTAGAACAGCGGGAAAAACACCAGTGCGATGCACAGCATCGCGCGCAACATACGATCGCGCAGCTCGATCAGATGCTTGATCAGCGGTTGCGGTTCGTCCAGTGGCGTCAGGTTGTCGCTCATGATTTGTCGTTCTGCTGTTTGCCAGGCGGGGCGGCTGGTGACTCAGCAGGCTGCTGTGATCCGGCAGCTTGCTCGGCGGACGATGGCGCCTCCGGCCTTTGGCCTGTGGCCAGCGTTTGCTCGTCGATGCCGAGTTCCTGAAGCTGCTTCTTGAAGCGCTCCTTCATTTCCTCGTTATAGGCCTCGCGCTCCATCTCGTACTTGAGATTGTTCAGCGTGGTTTTGGCGCGGCCGGTCCAGTGGCCGATGGCGCGCACCACCTTGGGCAGGCGCTCGGGGCCGAGCACCAGCAGGCCGATCACAAACACCACGACCAGCTCAAAGAAGCCGATATCAAACATCGACGCAGGACTCCGTGATCAGGCCTGATCCTTGTCGGTGACTTTCTTTTCCTGCGTTTCGTTTTTCTGCTCGGACAGCTGCTTGTCACTGGCGGCTTTCTCGCCGTCCTTGACCGCATCCTTGAAGCCCTTCACTGCACCACCAAGATCGCCGCCGATATTGCGCAGTTTCTTGGTGCCAAAGATCAGCATGATGATGACGAGGATGATCAGGAGCTGCCAGATACTGATGCCGGACAACATGGTTATTCTCCCTTTGGGGAACGTGAGTTTTTTTCGTCAATGCCGGACAGGCCGAAGCGCCGCTGCAGTTCCGCAAGGACCTGATCAGGGTGCGCGCCAAGCTGGCTGAGCATCACCATCGAGTGGAACCACAAATCTGCCGTCTCGCCGACCAGCTTGTCATTGTTGCCGCTGACCTCGGCGTCGCGGGCCGCCAGAATGGTTTCCACCGCTTCCTCGCCAACCTTTTCCAGAATCTTGTTCAGGCCCTGGTGATAGAGGCTCGCCACATAGGAGCTGGACGGCTCCGCCTGTTTGCGATCTTCCAGCACGGCGTGAAGTCGGGCGAGGATGTCACTCATGGGTTACTCCGGTATGACTGCCGCGAGAATAACAGAATCAGGGGGTTCCCTGTAGGAGCGGTCGGTCGGCCGGCTATTACGGGCGCAGCGCCCAGGCGCCGAGCACAATGCCGCCGGCCAATGCCGCGCCGGCCCAGAACGGCGGCAATATCAGGGTGGCGCCAAGCAGGCCCAGACCGGTCAGGCCAGCCAGCAGCTTGCGCCGGTGTCGGGTCAAATCACGGCGCATATGCTGTTCCAGCTGACGTTGCTGGTGCGGCAGATGACGCAGGGTTTCCAGCGCATCGCGAAACAGCTCCGGCATCTCCGGCAGCTGCGCGGCCCATTCCGGCAACCGGTCCTGAAACTTCTTCAGGGTGGCGGCGGGGCCGTACTGCTCCAGCATCCAGCTTTCCAGCATCGGCCGGCCCAGCGTCCAGATGTCCAGTTGCGGGTAGATGCTGCGGCCCAGCCCTTCGATATGCACCAGGGTTTTCAGCAGCAGGATGTACTGCACCGGCGCCTCGATATGGAAGCCGCGGGCGGTATCGAACAGCTTCATCACCAGCGGCGCGAACTCGAGCTGATCGAGCGGCATCGACATGATCGGATCGACGATCTCTTCCACCGCCCGCTGGAAGCGCGAGCGATCCACCGGCACCGTGGTCCAGCCGGCGCGGATCACCAGATCAACCATGCCACCGTAGTCACGACGCATCACCAGCAGGGCGAGCCGACCGAGTACGTGCAGGTCTTCTTTCGACAGCCGACCGGCGATAGCGCAGTCCACGGCGATGTACTGAGGTGACTCCGGGCGCTCGGGATTGACGAAAATGTTGCCCGGGTGCATGTCGGCATGGAACAGGTTGTGGCGAAACACCTGGGCAAAGAAGATTTCAAAACCGCGCTCGGCCAGCAGGCGCGGCTCGATGCCGGCGGCGCGGATGCGCTCGACATCGTTGACCGGGATGCCGTAAATACGGTCCGACACCATGATATGGCGGCTGCAGAGCTGCGGATGGGTGGCCGGAATATGCAGCAACGGACTGAACAGAAAATGTCGGCGCATGGCTTCGGCATTGCGCGCCTCGCGGGTCAGGTCCAGTTCGCCGAGAATCACATCCTCGTAATCCGCCACCACACGGGACGGCCGGAAATAGCGCGCATCCTTCCACAGTCTTTCCAGCCAGGCGGCACCAAACTTCATTACCTTGAGGTCACGGGCAACGACGCGGTCGATGCCCGGACGAATGACTTTGACCACCACTTCCTGGCCGCCGGGCAAAACCGCGGCGTGCACCTGTGCCACCGAGGCCGATGCCATTGGCTTCTGTTCAAATTTTTCGAAAACCTCAGCCACCGGCTTGCCCAGCTCCCGCTCGACAATCCGCTGCGAGGCAGCAGCATCAAATGGCGGCACCTGATCCTGCAGCTTCGCCAGAGCATCGGTCCATTCACCCGGCAACAGATCACGCCGGGTGGCAAGCAACTGGCCGAACTTGATAAAGATCGGGCCAAGGTCCTGCAGCGCCCGACGCAGACGCTCGCCCTCGGACAGATGGCGCGGGCCAAACCAGCTCGACGGCATCAGATATTCGAGCAGGATCAGTGGTTTCAGCAGCGGGTGCGCTGGCAGCAGCGAAATCAGCCGGTAACGGCAGACGATATGCAGGACAAACAGCACACGAAAGACAGGGAACATTATTGCGTTGCCTCGTTGCGCTGCTTCAGTCGGGCAATGCGGGCGGCGAGGCGATCTGTGTCAAAGCGCAGCTCGTCAACATCCTGAACAAACTCGGAAACATCACGGCGCAGCGCCATCAATGAGGACTCTTCACGAAGAAAGTCGCCAGCCCGATTGAGGAACAGGTCGAACGCCTGTCTGGCCATGGCAAATACCCGTTTGGCGCCGTACTCAAGCTGCTGGGCCAGTTCGCTGCCGACCAGCGGCTCCATTAACGCCGACCAGTTCAGATCCAGCTGCTGCATGATCGCGGTCAGCTTCTGCAGCAGCTCGCGATCGCCGCTGATCTTGACCGGCCCGGCGACGACACTGTCAGCGGTTTTCCAGTTGAACAACTGCGCCGCCAGATCAATCGGCCCGCCGCGCACGGTGACGTCCGCTTCCGCTTCGCTGCCGTGGTACAGCTCAATGCCGTCTTCGACAATCAGCGCATAAATCGACAGCGGCGGGAAGGTCAGGTGCACAGCCGCCAGCCGGCCACTGTGTTCACGTAACAGCGCCATGGTCAGCGGATCAGCCGCCAGCGCAGAGTTGATGGCCCGCTCCAGCGTCGCCAGTGCGGTGGCTTCAAACAGATTCGGTGGGCGCGTTTCCATCAGATCAGATCCATCAGGCCTTGAAGCCGCGGTGCAGGGCGACAATGCCGCCGGTCATGTTGAAATATTCGCAGCGCACAAACCCGGCTTGCTCCATCATCCCCTTCAGCGTCTCCTGATCAGGATGCATGCGGATTGACTCGGCCAGATAGCGATAGGATTCGGCATCACCGGCCACCGCCTGACCCAGCTTCGGCAGCACCGAAAAAGAATAAAGGTCATACAGCTTCGACAGCGGCTCGTGAATCGGCTTGGAGAATTCCAGCACCAGCAGGCGGCCGCCCGGTTTCAATACCCGCAGCATGGAGCGCAGCGCCTTGTCCTTGTCGGTGACATTGCGCAGGCCAAAGGCGATGGTTATGCAGTTGAAGCTGTTGTCGGCAAACGGCAACGCTTCAGCGTTGACCTGCACCACACGGGTGTTGTGACCGCAGCCGTTGTCGAGCAGACGGTCGCGGCCGACACCGAGCATGGCCTCGTTGATGTCGGCGAGGATCACTTCGCCCTCGTCACCGACCAGACGGGAAAACTTCATCGCCAGATCGCCGGTGCCGCCGGCCAGATCCAGCACCCGCTGGCCACGGCGGACGCCGGCGAGCTCCAGCGTGAAACGTTTCCAGACCCGGTGCACGCCCATCGACATCAAATCGTTCATCAGGTCGTATTTCGGCGCCACCGAACGGAACACCCCGGCAACCCGCTTGGCTTTTTCCTGCAACGGCACCTGCTGGTAGCCGCCGTGGGTGGTCTTGTCCTGGCTCATCTCAATGCTCCGAAGAGGGCTTCGCTTGGCTCACTGCCCGGCGTAGGGGG
>JBFHPX010000152.1:0-6171 GCA_041592575.1 Alcanivoracaceae bacterium | reverse complement strand
GCTGGCTATCGTGGCCGGCGGGTGCGGGTGCTGGATCATGCCAATATGGCCGGCAAGAAAATCCTCATGTCCGGTGGTGGTCGCTGTAACTTCACCCATCTCAACTCCATGCCGACGAATTTTCTCTCGGCTAATCCGCACTTCTGCATCTCGGCGTTGAAGCGTTATACCCCGCAGCATTTTCTCGAGCTGGTGGAGCGGCATGGTATTGACTGGTGCGAGAAGTCGCCCGGGCAGCTTTTCTGCCGCGACAGTAGTCGGGATATTCTCGATATGTTGATGCGAGAGTGTGAGTGGGCCGGCGTCGAGGTTTCGCTGAAAACCAGTATTGAAAAGGTTGAAGCAGTGCAGGGCGGTTACCGGTTGCTGACCAGCGCCGGTGTCTTGCGTTGTGAGTCTGTAGTCATTGCCAGTGGCGGGCTGTCCATTCCGACGCTAGGCGCCACCGGATTTGGTTATGATATTGCCCGTCAGTTTGGCATGGAAGTCTTGCCGACGCGGGCCGGCCTGGTGCCTTTTACCCTGCAGCCGCAGCAGAAGGAAAGGCTGGCGCCGCTATCCGGTTTGAGTGCCGAGGTGGTGGTGCAGTGTCGCGGCGCGAGTTTTGCCGAACCGATGCTGATTACCCATCGCGGCTTGTCCGGGCCATCAATGCTGCAGATATCCAGCTACTGGCAACCGGGGGATGAGCTGGATATTGATCTGTTGCCGGGAACTGGCACGGACGCGGAGCTGCGGGCTCTGCGAGATCGTTCCCCGAATGCCCGCCCGGAAACCTGGCTGGCAACTCAGCTGCCAAAACGGTTTGCACAGATGTTGTGCGACCAGTTCGGTTGGCAGGAAAACTGGCAGCACTTTGATAATGTTCGTCTGACGGCAATGGCCGAGCAGTTGCATCACTGGCGCATCAAGCCATCCGGTACCGAAGGATATCGCACCGCGGAAGTCACGCTGGGCGGCGTCAGCACCGACGCAGTGTCATCAAGAACCTTTGCGGCGAATAACCAACCGGGACTTTTCTTTATCGGTGAAGTGCTGGATGTGACCGGCCACCTCGGTGGCCATAATTTCCAGTGGGCCTGGGCTTCAGGCTGGTGTGCCGGTCAATACGTCTGACGCTTGCAGCAGCGGCCGACCGGCCGCCAGGGTTTCGCCGCCGGTAGACGGCTCCAGCGCGGACTTAGCGGGTTTCTTTACTCTTCAGTGCCGCCTTCAGTTCATCGAGTTTTTTCTGCTCCGGGTGTTTCCACGGCGTAATCCGTACCAGCAAACCAAACAACGGATGATCCAGGTAGTGAAGTTCGTCACTGCGCATCCGGCGATTCTGATCAATCTTGACCCAGATGCGCTGACCGGCCGCGTTGTCCTTGCCGAACCAGAGGATGGGCTCGAGATGCAGGTAGCGGCTCAGATGAAAACGCAGCGCGCCCTGCAGCTCACGAATTTCCGGCGCTGCGCTATCGTCCTCGCTGGTTTCCAGTGGCGGCAGTGTGGTAAAGCGTCCGCCCGCATCCGTTGCCGGAATCGGGTCGGCAGGGGTGGTGGAATCGCTGTCAGTCTCGGGCGTCGGCTGCGCCAGCATGGTCCCGCCTTCAATCAGCACGGCAAAAGCCTGCGCCCTTTCCCGTACCGGCTGACGCCAGGCACGGTGGGCAAGAATGCGATCACCAGCCCTTCTCATTTGCTCCGCAGTATTGGCCAGCGGCAGTGCACCTTCGAGTGGCCGCCAGGCCCCATAACTGACGGCCTGATTGTCGATACGGTCGGCGTGTTCCGGTATCTGCGGCGTTTCGCTATCGGGTCGGATCAGGGCGGCGCGGTTCAGGTCCGGTTGCTGGTCAAGCCGCCAGTATTCATCGCTGATTGGCTGCTTGCGGGAAAACGCCAGAATCTCGATCTGGTACCAGTTCTCCTGAAACACGGCCGGGACCTCGCCAATGGCGCGGCGCAGTTCCGGCGCACTCATGGAGGCATAGGGGTTGGCCAGCGCCGGCAGGCTGAGGCAGCAGAGCAGGGCAAGCAGGGCGATGCGCATGGTGTCTCCGGTTGATCCATTCAGGAGCGGTTGTTCTTCAGTTGCCGGGTCCGGCGAGGACATCCAGCAGTGTGTTAACTGCGTCAATTTTTTCATCTGCTGTTTCAGTGCTGATGGCAAACTTCAGGGCAATGGCGCCATCCAGCTTGTAACGGGTCGGTGCTGACTGTACCAGCTTTACCAGACTGAGGGGATTGACCACAGTTTGCTCGGAGAATTCCAGTCGGCCCCACTGACCACCAGCATCAATCTTGCGAATACCGATTCTTTCGGCGCGCTGGCGCAGGGCAGTGACGCTGAACAGGTGCTTGACCTGCTGCGGCAGCAGACCAAACCGGTCGATCATCTCGACCTGCAACTCGCGCAGTGCCTCGGCATTGCGGCAACCGGCAATGCGTTTGTACAGGGTCAGGCGGGTGAACACATCGGGCAGGTAGTCTTCCGGGATCAGCGCCGGAATACGCAGGTTCACTTCTGGCCCGCCGGACAGCGGCTTTTCAACATCCGGTTGCTCGCCACGCTTCAGCGCTTCCACGGCCTGTTCCAGCATCTCCATGTAAAGCGAGAATCCGATCGATTCGATGTGGCCATGCTGTTCATCACCGAGCAGCTCGCCGGCGCCGCGAATCTCCAGATCGTGACTGGCCAGCTGGAAGCCGGCACCAAGATCGGTGGCGGTTTCGATCGCTTCAAGACGCTTCTCGGCATCCTTGGTCATCACCTTTGGCGGTGGTGTCATCAGGTAGGCATAGGCCTGATGGTGCGAGCGTCCGACCCGGCCGCGCAGCTGGTGTAGCTGCGCCAGGCCGAATTTATCGGCACGATCGATGATGATGGTGTTGGCGGAGGGAATATCGATGCCGGTTTCAATAATGGTGGTGCTTACCAGTACGTTGAAACGGCGGTGATAAAAATCCGACATCACCGACTCCAGTTCGCGCTCGCGCATCTGCCCGTGAGCAATGCCGACTCGGGCATCCGGGACCAGTTCGCGGATCTCGTTGGCGGTGCGGGTCATGGTGTCGATGTCGTTGTGCAGGTAGTAAACCTGACCGCCACGCAACAGTTCGCGCAGGATGGCTTCCTTGACCAGCCGTGCATCGTGCTGCTGAACAAAGGTCTTTACTGACAGCCTTCGCTGCGGTGGCGTGGCGATAATGGAAATCTCGCGCAGGCCGGCCAGTGACATATTCAGGGTGCGCGGAATCGGTGTCGCGGTCAGCGTCAGCATGTCGCACTCGGCGCGCATCTGTTTCAGTCGCTCCTTGTGGCGCACGCCAAAGCGGTGTTCTTCATCGACAATGATCAGGCCGAGGTCCCTGAACTCGACGCCCTCCTGCAGCAGCTGATGGGTGCCGATCAGAATGTCGACCTTGCCGTCCTTCAGGCGCTTCAGGGCGTCGGTCTTCTCCTTGCCACTGCGGAACCGGTTCAGCACGTCGACGCTGACTGGCCAATCGGCAAAGCGATCACTGAAGGTTTCAAAGTGCTGCTGGGCAAGCAGGGTGGTGGGCACCAGCACGGCCACCTGGGTGCCGTTCTGCACGGCGGCGAAGGCGGCGCGCATGGCGACTTCGGTTTTGCCGAAGCCGACATCACCGCAGACCAGCCGATCCATCGGTTTGGCGCGGGCCATATCGGCCAGCACGGCTTCAATGGTTTGCTGCTGGTCCGGGGTTTCCTCGAACGGGAAGCCGGCGGCGAAACGCCGGTATTCCTCGGTATCGAGTTTGAATGAGCGGCCTTTCTTTGCCTCTCGCCTGGCCCAGGTGTTGAGCAGCTCGGCGGCTACATCGTGGATTTTTTCTGCGGCGCGCTGGCGCGCCTTGCTCCACTGGTCCGAGCCGAGTCGGGTCAGCGGTGCGTGTTCGGGATCGCCGGCGCCGTAACGGCTTATCAGATGCAGGCTGGCAACCGGCACATAAATCTTGTCGCCGCCGGCATATTCGAGCAGCAGCAGTTCATGCTGCTGACCATCGATCTGCATATGCACCAGACCCTGGTAACGGCCAATGCCATGATCGATATGCACCACCGGTGTGCCCGGGGTCAGTTCGCCAAGCGAGCGGAAAGCATTTTCCGGGGCGCTGGCATCCGAGGTTTTGCGGCGCCGGCGTTGCAAAATGCGCTCGCCATAAAGCTGTGACTCGGCCAGCACCAGAATATTATCGCGTGCCGACCAGAAGCCTCGATCAAGCTCGCCGACGGTAAGTTGCCAGGCTGCCGGGTTGGCAAGAAATGCCGGCCAGCTGTCGGCCAGCTGCGGTTGAACGCCGGCCTTCTGCATCAGTGGCAGTAGCGCTTCGCGTCGTCCCGCCGTTTCTGCACAAACCAGTACCCTCAGTGCAGGATGCTGCCTGGCAAAGGCTTGTACGCCAGTAAAGGGATTCTGATCGCTGTGCGAGTCGACGGAGAAATCCGGTAGCGGGTCAAACGCAAACGTTATGCCTTGTTCCGCATGCAGCCGTGCCCGCGGCCGCGACTTGAGGCCAGCATTGAATTCATCCGGGCGCAGGAAAATTTCCACCGGCGAGAGAATCGGTCGACGAATATCGTGGCGTCGACTTTCATACCGGTTTCCGGCTTCCTGCCAGAAATGCTCCGCCGCATCCTCGCAGCCTGCCATCTGCACCACTCGGGCATTGCCCGGCAGATAATCAAACAGACTGGAAAGCTGGTCGAAAAACAGCGGCAGGTAATATTCCAGACCGCCGCTGGCGAGGCCCTCGGAGACGTCCTGATACAGGGTGCAGTGGCGGTGATCAACATCGAAACGCTCGCGAAAAGCGTTACGGAAATGGCTGACGCCTTCGTCACCGAGTGGAAACTCCGCCGCCGGCAGCAAGGTAATGTCTGCTACGGTTTCACTGGAGCGCTGGCTGTCCGGATCAAACAGGCGTAGCGATTCGATCTCGTCATCGAACAGTTCGATCCGGAATGGCTGCTCCGCGCCCATCGGAAAGATGTCCATGATGGCGCCACGCACGGCGAATTCACCGTGCTCATAGACGTTGTCGCGCTGGCGATAGCCGGCGGCGGCAAGTCGCTGACGGGTGGCTTCCATGTCGAAATGCTCGCCGACCTTCAGAACGAAGCTGTTGCCGTCGATATGACTGCGCGGTGCCAGACGTTGCATCAGGGTGCTGACCGGGGTCACCAGAATGCCGCGTTGCAGCGAGGGCAGCCGATGCAGCACTTCGATACGGTCGCTGATGATGTCCTGATGCGGCGAGAACAGATCCCAGGGCAGGGTTTCCCAGTCCGGGAACAGCCGCAGTGGCAGGTCAGGGTCGTTAGCCAGATAGAAATTCAGGCTGTCATGCAGCTGCTGGGCGCGGCCCGGGTCCGGCGTCACCAGCAGGATCAGGCCCGGAGTTTCCCGGGCCAGCGTTGCCACAGTGACGGCCAGTGAGCCGTCGTCCAACCCGCGCCAGTGGCGATAATGGTCGCCGCCGGTGGGGAACAGGGTGTCGTCGGGAAGCAGAATCAAAACAGGGGCCCTCAGTGCAGGCGGCGATTCTAACCCAACCCGGCAGGTTCGGGGTGATCGACCGGCAAAGGGGCCCGTGAACGGCCGCTACTGCTATTGCCCCTGGCCCAACGAGTAGCCAGGTTCGCCATCGAAGGTGCACAGATTCTCGAGCTTGATAAAGTCGATGCCACCGGCAGCGACACGGGCCAGCAGCCTCGCCAGTGAAGCGTTATCCGGGCGGGTCCCGGCCGCGGCCAGAAAGCGGCAGCGCCAGTGATCGGTGCAGAAGGTTTCCGGGAAGCCGTTCGGCCACACCTTGACTCCCCGGTTGGTAATGATCTGCAGATCAAACTCCGGTGCGCCGAGCGGCTTCAATGCTGCGGCCAGTTCCGTCGCGGTCATGTCCGCGTTGTGAACGAAGACATCAGCGCCGACCAGTTCCTTGCGTGCCCGATGCCTGCGAAATGCCGGCATTGGCGTGGCAATGGCGCCGGCGCCGTCGTTGCCGTAGTCCACCGCGCTCAGCTTTCGCGGGCGGTCACCGAGGTGGGCAATGACGGCGTCGGCGAAGCTGCGGGTGCCGACCTTTCTGGTGGTGGTCGACTGGTTATACAGGTCGGCGGTATGGATGCCGCGCTCCAGGGTGCGCAACCATGCGTTGTGT
>JBFHPX010000151.1:0-6195 GCA_041592575.1 Alcanivoracaceae bacterium | reverse complement strand
TGGTGCCGCCGGTGCCGATCATCTTGTTGCCGCCCTGGTGCCGCTTATGCTGTTCCTCAAGGCGTTTGCGGAACTCATCAAGAATCTTTTCCAGACTGCCCAACCCCTGCAGCTTGGCAAATTCCTCCGGACTCAGATTTTTCTCCAGCTCCTTGCGCAGCCAATCCTCCGGGATCGCCTTCTTGAACCAGTCGGGATCAATCGCATCGAGCCCCTTGAAGTAGCTGTCAAAGGCGCGGTCAAAACGGTCGTAGTGTTTTTCGTCCTTGACCAGAATGGCGCGCGAAAGGTGATAGAAATCTTCCATATCCGCAAACGCGAGATGCGCAGCCAGACCCTCATGCAGGTCAAGCAGCTCCCGCAGGGTGACCGGCACCTTGTGTTCACGCAATGTCTCGAAAAAGCGGATCAGCATGACCTCAGCTCTCGCGACGGCTCATAAAGGCAAGTCGTTCCAGCAGCTGGACGTCCTGCTCGTTTTTCAGCAGCGCGCCGTACAGCGGCGGAATTGCCTTGCGGGTGTCACGGTTGCGCAGTACGTCCTCGGGAATGTCATCGGACAGCAGCAGCTTCAACCAGTCAATCAGCTCGCTGGTGGACGGCTTTTTCTTCAGGCCCGGCACCTTGCGCAGGTCAAAGAAAATCTCCATGGCTTCCTTGACCATGCTGCGCTTGATATCCGGGTAGTGGACATCAACGATCTTCATCATGGTTTCCGCATCGGGGAAATTAATGTAGTGGAAGAAGCAGCGACGCAGGAATGCATCCGGCAGCTCCTTCTCGTTGTTCGAGGTAATGACGATGATCGGCCGTTTCTCGGCCCTGACCACCTGCTGGGTTTCGTAGACATAGAACTCCATGCGATCCAGCTCAAGCAGCAGGTCATTGGGGAATTCGATATCGGCCTTGTCGATCTCGTCGATCAGTAACACCACCTGAGTGTCGCTTTCAAACGCTTCCCAGAGCTTGCCCTTCTTGATGTAGTTGGCAACATCTTCCACGCCCTCGGAACCGAGCTGCGAATCGCGCAGACGCGACACCGCGTCATACTCATACAGGCCCTGCTGGGCCTTGGTGGTGGATTTGATATGCCAGGTGATCAGCGGCAGGTTCAGCGACTCGGCAATCTGCTCGGCCAGCAAGGTCTTGCCGGTACCCGGCTCACCCTTTATCAGCAACGGCCGCTTCAGCGCGATGGAGGCGTTGACCGCCATCTTCAGATCGTCGGTGGCAACGTATTTGTCGGTACCCTGAAACTGCATGCTGTTCTCCGAATCTCACGATCAATCAAAGTGGCGGCTGGCGGCGGACCAGACCAGCGTTATCGGGTGGTTAGCTGATGCACCAAGCGATTAACGGGGAGCGACTGCATCAGCCAACCACCCGACAACGGCACTCCGAACCAGAGCTGAACCTGCCGCCACTTTATCAAGGCCCACTCTGATGGCAAGGTGAAAAGGGCCGCGGGACTGAGCAGTCCGGTCAATGGCATAATCCGCGCCATGAATCTGCTGCTGCTACACCCGGATGACCACCTTGAGGGCGACCGCTGGTCCATTACCGACCGGCGCGCCGGTCATGTCCGTAATGTCCTTGGCCTGAGCGCGGGAGCCAGATTGCGGGCCGGACTCGTGAACGAGGGCGTTGGCGAAGCAGTGTTGCTCGACGACGATGGCCAGCGCATGACCCTGTCCTTCCGTCCGTCACAAGCACCGCCGGCTCCGCTGCCTGTCACCCTGATTCTCGCCCTGCCCCGGCCGAAGATGCTGAAACGCATCCTGATTGATGCCGCCAGTCTTGGCATCAAACGCATAATCTTGCTGAACAGCTGGAAGGTGGAGAAAAGCTACTGGCATACCCCGGAACTGCACGCCGGACTACTCCGGGAAAAGCTGATTCTCGGCCTTGAGCAAAGCGCTGATACACAGCTGCCGGAACTGCTGCTGCGCGATCGCTTCAAACCCTTTGTCGAGGATGAGCTGCCGGCACTGATCGCCGGCAGCCGCGCCCTGCTCGCCCACCCCGGCAACTATCCTGATATGCCGGTGGCGCTCAGCGAACCGGTGACGCTGGCGATCGGCCCGGAGGGCGGCTGGACGGACTATGAAACCGGGCTGTTATGCAGCAGCGGCTTCCAATGTCACCGCTTCGGCCAACGCATCCTGCGCGTGGAAACAGCCCTGCCAGCGCTAGTCGGCCGGCTGATCCAGCTGCCCTGAGCAGCGGCCGGTATCAGCCAGTAAAGCGACTGGCCAACGACGCCAGAGAAAACCCGTACATCTGCTCTGCCCGGGCCTGAGCTTTGGCGACCTTGTCCGCCGGATAGGCCGGGTCTGGGTGGAAGCGTGCCGACCAGTCCACCCGACAGCCCGTGTTGGTGGGGACCACTTCCAGAGTCGCGACATAATCGGTGTCGGCTGTGATCCCGGGAGCCTCAACAATCCGGTAACTGTAACTGCGCGCCCGATTGTCGAGCGCCAGCAGCTCTTCCTTGACCATGCTGCCGTCCATCAGCGACAGCTGACGAATCCCGCCGACACCGGGGCGATCCACCGCACAGGCACTGACGCCCGGCAGCCAGCTCGCCAACCCGGCGAAGTCGCCCAGCACTTCCCAGACACTGTCTGCTGACGCGGGGTAATCTCGACTAACAGTAAAAGCGGGCATGACGCTCTCCTTCAGGCCACCAGACGACGCCGTAAAAATACCTCGAAGCTGACCAGATCCGGCTTCTGCTGACGCAGCGGCTCGATATCAAAGCTCCATCCTTGCCGGTTATTCCAGTCATACTGGCGCGCGGCCTCGGCATTCGACAGTCGTAGCAGGAACATCGGAATCGCGAACGGCAACAACCGTTTGCCGCTGACCTTCCGGTATACCGCCTTCATTTCATCGACAGTCAGCACATCACTGGCAACATCCAGAGACTTGCCCACATAGCGCTCCGGCTTGCTGAAAATTTCGGCAGCAAACCAGGCGATATCTTCCACGGCAACCATATGAAAACGGGTCTCCGGCTTCAGCGCCCCTGCCATCATCGCCAGCACCACCCGGGGGCTGAGCGGCCTTTTGCCGCTGAAGCCAATCACGGGTTCAAGAAAGTTTTCCATAAAGAATACTTCGCGCAAGAACGTGCGCGGCAATGCCAGCTGATCCACGTACTTCTCAATCTGGTACTTGCTCTGGAAATGCAGCACGCCCTCGGCATTATCGCAGTTTGATACTGAAGTCTGGACGAAGTGTTGTACCCCCTGCTTCCTGGCCGCTCGCGCCAGCCGACAGCCCTGATCAATCTCGCCCTGAAAGCCGACGCCGCGCTCCCAGAAATTCTGCACTGCGAAAACGCCATGGACGCCCTCACAGGCACGCTCCAGCGATGCCTCATCATCCAGGTCCGCCGCCACCAGTTCGGCTCCGAGTGCTTTCAGGGCCAGCGCAGAGGCCTTGGCGGTATTACGGGTCATGGCGCGGACAGCAAAACCGCGCTTGATCAGCTCCGGCACCAGAGCACTGCCCTGGGCACCGGTGGCGCCAGTAACAAGAATGGTTGCAGGCATGCAGGACTCTCCGAGGGATCAAGAACCAGTGAGTTCTGGCAGCTTACAGGCAGCGCCAGAACGCCGCCACCACCGAGCCTGACCAAAAGCGATCATGGAAAAGACAATCTGGTCAGTTGCCGAGGTCTTCCGGCAGCCATGCCGGGCCATAGGGTTCCTGCGGCAGCTGAAAACGCTGCGGATAGCCGATGCCAACCAGATACAGGCCAAACGGCGGTGCTGTCGGAGCGGCGACGCTGCGGTTACGCGCTTCCAGCACGGTCTTCACCCACTCCGGCGGCTTCTTGCCGGTGCCGACCGCCATCAGCGTACCTGTGATATTACGCACCATATGCATCAGAAAGGCGTTGGCCTCGGCCTCCACCACGATCAGATTGCCACGCTGAAAGATTTCCAGCCGATGAAGGGTTTTCATCGGTGTTTTCGACTGACAGTAGATGCCGCGAAAAGAACTGAAATCATGCTCGCCAAGCAGGTGCCTTGCGCCCTCTCGCATCAACGACACATCCAGCGGCAGAAACTGCCAGCTGACCTGATCGGCCAATAATGCCGGGCGAATCGGATGGTTGTAGATGACATAACGATAGCGCCGCGAAAAAGCCGAAAAACGGGCATGAAAATCATCCGCCACCGACACTGCCCAGCGAATGCTGATGTCTTTGGGCAGATTGCTGTTACCACCGAACTGCCAGGCCCGCATGCTGCGCTCGGCATCGCTGTCGAAGTGCACCACCTGACCGCAGCCATGCACCCCGGCATCGGTACGCCCGGCGCAGATTACCGTGACCGGGTGATCTGCCACCTTCGCCAGTGCCCGCTCTACCTCAAGCTGCACGGTGGGCACGCCTTCCTGCTGGGTCTGCCAGCCACGGTAGCGGTTGCCATTGTATTCAATACCGAGTGCGATACGGGCCATGGATGATCAAGCGCTGCGGATTCCGGGCGCATTGTGCCCTAAAACGAACAGGGCGGCACCGTTGCCGGGGCCGCCCTGTGAGTATTGCAGCTGGAATCAGCCGACTTGCGCGAGCAGTTGCTTGGCTTCCTGCTGTTGTTGCTGATTACCTTCCGACATCACTTCCTGAAGGATGTCGCGAGCACCTTCAGAGTCGCCCATATCGATATAGGCCTTGGCCAGATCGAGCTTGGTGGCGTTCTCGTCGGTGTCCCCAAGGAAGTCGAAATCATCGTCATCGCCGGTCAACGCCTGCTCAAGCGCTGGCTCCACAGCCTGACGCACAGAGGTGGCATCGTCATCCAGCGACAACTCGTCCAGATCAACCGCATCACGCTGAACAGTGACGGATGGCTGACTGACCGACTCGCGTTGCACCGTGACAGCTGGCTTCAGCGCCGGCATGCCGACCTCTGTCGGCTCGTCATCCAGCGACAGATCGTCAAGAGAAAGATCGATCTCTTCCGAAGACTGTTCCACCGCCGTTTCAGAGAACTCATCGCTCATGTCTGCAAGGCTGAGCTCTCCAAAATCGTTATCTTCATTCAGGTCCGCACTGACATCATCCAACTCCAGTGATCTGGAAGACTCAGGCGCCGCATCAAGCTCCAGAGACAACTCGTCTTCGGCAGAATCAAGCTCCAGCGACAACTCGTCACCGTCATCGGACTCATCCAGAGACAGTTCCGGCTCAGGCTCCAGCGTCAGGGCATCGTCCTGATCATCACCAAGATCCAGGCTGAGGCCTTCATCTTCAAGAGACAGCTCTTCGTCACCACCAAAGTCCAGACTCAGTTCGTCATCACCAGACAGCGCCGGCGCGGCAACGGTCTTGCTCTCACCCATATCAAAGTCGAGCGAGCCGAGACCATCATCACCATCCAGATCAAGATCAAGCTCGTCCTCTGCCGGCGCGGCAGTCTTGACCACCGGCGCATCGAAACCGGACGCCAGATCCATCTCCAGGTCATCCAGACTCGGCTCGGACTCACTGGCACCGCCAGGGAAACGGGCCCGCAGTGACGTTACCGCCGCAGCGACGGTGGCGCCGGCACCGGCAAACGCCGTGGCCTGACGCTCAAAGCTTTCCCGGTCGTGCATCTCGGCAAGCACTTCCAGAAGCCGCACTTTCAGATCATCGCGCTGCGGTGCCTTGTGAATTTCGTTACGGAGGAAATTTACCGCCTCGGCATGCCGGCCGTAGGCGGTGTAGACATCCACTTCCTCAAGCGGATCCTGAGCCGACTCACCCGCAGCCGGGACAGCCTCATCCAGATCCTCTGCAAAATCGCCATTGTCGACGAAGAAGTCATCGTCCTGCTCTTCAGCATCGGCATGGGCCTGATACTCTTCAAGACTGTCGCCGTCATTTTCTGCCTGCTGACGATTACGCATCCAGGCCATGCCACCAATCACCACGGCCAACGCCAGCACGCCGGCGACAATCAACATCAGGTTATCCATGATGGTGTCGACGATGCCGGGCTCGGGGGCCGGAGCGGGGGCGGGAGCCGGGCGCGCGGGCGCACCGCCCTGGGTGGTTTTGATGCCGGCGGCCTCAAGAGCGGCGGCAACTGCAGCCGGGTCAGCCGAGCCAGAATCCAGACCGGCGGCGGCCTTGGCCGCAGCAATTTCTACCGGCGTCGCTGCGACGCCGGCATCCATCCCTGCCGCCTGTCTTGC
>JBFHPX010000150.1:0-6198 GCA_041592575.1 Alcanivoracaceae bacterium | reverse complement strand
GCTGGTGCTGGAAGAGCTGGTCGCCGATGCCGAGAATTATGTTCAGTCCGGACCCTTGCAACAGGTGCCCGAGTCCGTTGCCCTGCGTGAGCTGAAGAATTTGCGTCTTGACGAGATGGGCCTGTATTACGGTGGCGAGACTTACGAGGAGCCGCGCTGGGCGCCATTCTTTACCTTCCCCGAGAAACGCCCGGATGACGCACCGTCGGTAGCGAAAAAGTAATCCGTCGAATCCACTGAATGAATCAATAAAAAAGGGGGCCGTCCGGCCCCCTTTTTTATTGCCTCGAACAATCAGTTTTCAGTGTAACGTTTCTTGGTCAGCAGCAGCTTTTTCCACTGCTCAACGTATTCCGGCAGCGCCGGCGACTGCAGGTTCATGCCGGTCATTTCCTGCACTGCCTGCGGGCTGATGGGTTTGCCACCATACTGATGCACCACCCGCAGCAGGGCATGGGTGTGCAGTTTTCCCTGCGACATGAAGCGCTGATCGAAGTACAGGTACTTGTCGTCCCACCCCAGCACCCGTGTTTCCAGCGAGAAGTGCTGATACGGGCGCAGTTCGCGAATGTAGGCGATCTCGGTGTTGGCGACCACGGCGTTGCAGCGTGCCTGCAGCAGCTTGTCGAGCAGGCCGGTGGAAACAGCATGCTCAAGACGGGCACGATCCATGAACTTGAGGTACTTGGCATTGTTCAGGTGCATGTTCAGGTCGATATCAAACAGCCCGACCCGGAACTCCATCGAGACCGTATCAAACAGGTTATGCGTCGGTGGACGTTTGCGCCGCAGCGCCGCACTGATCATTTCGAGCATTGCTTCCCCCCTGATTCGGAGCAATGACAGGCAAGGATCCGAGTATAAGAAGCTCGCCTGATTATATCCATGGTCAATTGGTACCGGGGTGCAGGCTGTCTGTCTGCCCGGGTGACCAGGCAGGGGTGGGGGTGAGCGTTTCGGTAATGGACGCCAGCTGCCATCTCGTTGTTATACTCCCGGCCCTTATGACCAGCCAGTCGATATGGGAGTCAGTATGGAAATCAGCAAGGTTGTAGCAGTTATCACCGGTGGCGCCTCGGGTCTGGGCCGTGCCACTGCCGAAGCGATCGTGGCCCGTGGCGGCAAGGTCATGATTCTTGATCGTGATGCCAAGCGTGCTGCGGAAACGGCGGCCGAGCTCGGCGCCAGTGCCGACTATGTCGAAACCGACGTCACCCGGGAAGACTCGGTGCAGGCAGCCATTGCCAGGACGCTGGAAAAATTCGGTGCCATCCATGTCTGTGTTAACTGTGCCGGCGTCGGTTCGGCGATGAAAACCGTGGGCCGGGAAAATGCCCCTCACGATCTCGGCGTGTTCGAGACGGTGGTCAAGATCAATCTGATCGGCACCTTCAATGTCCTGCGTCTGGCGGCTGCAGCCATGGCCGGCAATGACGGCAACCAGGATGGCGAGCGTGGCGTCATCATCAATACGGCTTCGGTGGCGGCATTTGATGGTCAGGTAGGTCAGGTTGCCTATGCCGCCACCAAAGGTGGTGTGGTAGGCATGACCCTGCCGATTGCCCGCGACCTTGCCAGCCTTGGTATCCGCTGCAACACCATTGCGCCGGGCATCTTCAATACGCCGCTGATGAATGCCGCACCGGACAAGGTCAAGCAGCCGCTGATCGATATGACCCAGTTTCCGAAGCGTCTGGGTCATCCGCCCGAGTACGCTGCGCTGGTCTGTCACATGATTGAGAACCGTTTCCTCAATGGCGAAACCATCCGTATTGATGGCGCCATCCGGATGCAACCACGGTAACCCTAACCGATTGAAATTAAAGGAACCTCCCCGGATGGCCACATGGCCCCGGGGGTATTCTGACGTGGCATATTAATTTGTCACAATTTCGTTTCGCCCCGCGCTTACTTCTGTCATCTGCTTATTGCTATCGTCTTGGCTCAGTCGTCGGGTTTTCCCGGCACTTTGCCGCTGATCATGGTGTTCAGCGTCAACAGAGAGGGGCTTGTCATGCTGATCAAGTATCTGAACGATCTCGACCGGGCTGTCCAGCGCGCCCGTCAGACCCTTGATATCGACTCCATCGGTCGTTGCATGGATTGCGTGGCGGTATTGCAGGACTATCTGTCAGGCCAGATGGAGCCGGTGCAGCGCAAGGGCTTTGAAATCATGGCACATCTGCTGCCGGCGGACTTTGATATGTGGACGGCGAAATGGCTGTCTGCGCGCCGCAGTTCGGTGCCGATGTCACGAGCGGCTGGCGCGCTGTAACGCCAGCGCTGCCCGTTTTTCCTCCGGGAACAGGTCCTGCTGGCGCGCCGGCAGGGCATCCTTCAGGCGCAAGCCGATTCCCAGTAAACGTATGGCTTCCGGTCGGCGTTGCCACTGCGAACGCAGCAGGTTCTCGAATACTTCCCGCTCCGGTACGGACCCCGGCGTCTCACAACTGGCGCTGGTGAAGTCGCTATAACGCACCTTGATATAGAGCCCATGGACCAGATAGTGGGAATCAAGGCGCGCCAGCCTCCGGTCCAGATCCTCCTCCAGTGCGGCCAGAGCCCCCAGCCAGCGCGGCAGGTTGCTCAGGTTCTCGTCAAAGGTACGCTCGACACTGACTGATTTGCGCCGCCGGCTGTTCTGTACCGGACGGTCGTCCTCGCCGCGGCAAAGATGCCAGAGGCGTTCACCGAAGCTGCCAAACAGCTGGCCGAGCTCGAGCCGCGTCAGTGCCTGCAGATCGGTACAGGTGCGCAAACCATGGCTGTGCATCTTGTCGGCAGTGACCCGGCCAACCCCGGAGATCTTTTCCACCGGCAGGGTGGCAACAAAATCGGCGATCTGCTCCGGGCGAATCACAAACAGGCCGTCCGGCTTGCGCCAGTCGCTGGCAATCTTGGCAAGAAATTTGTTCGGGGCGACACCGGCGGAGACGGTGATCCTGATTTCTTCGCGGATCTGCTGGCGCAGTGCTTCGGCGATACGAGTGGCGCTGTTCTGAAACTGCTCGCAGTCGCTGACATCGAGAAAAGCTTCATCCAGTGATAACGGCTCGATCCGGTCGGTAAAGCGCTTGAAGATGGTCTGGATCTGGGCCGAGACGCGCCGGTACTTATCGAAATCCGGTTTCAGGATGACCAGATCCGGACACAGCCGCAGCGCCCGGGAAGAGGGCATGGCCGAGCGCACTCCGTCACGGCGTGCCTCGTAGTTGCAGGTGGCAATCACCCCGCGTCGTCCCGGGTCACCGCCCACCGCCACCGGCCGGCCGCGCAGCGCCGGATTGTCACGCACTTCAACGGCGGCATAAAAGCAGTCGCAGTCGACGTGAATAATTTTTCGTGGTGTCGAGGTCATGCTTTGGCTAGCCTTGCAGGCACGCAGTGGTCCGCTATCCGGATTGCAAAGCATAACAGGGAGAACCGGATGAATCTGATGCCGCGCCGCTCGGCGGTACTGATTGTTGGTGCCGGGCCCACCGGTCTGACACTGGCCATCCGGCTGCGCCAGCTGGGCGTTGACTGTCTGGTAATTGACAAACTGGCAGAGCCGGCGCCCTGGTCACGGGCGCTTGGCCTGCATGCCAGAACGCTGGAGATTTTCCATGGCCTCGGCGTGCTCGAGTCGGTGCGCGAGCTAAGCAACGTACAGACGTCGATCACGGTGCATAACGACGAGGGTGTGCTTCTGACCCTCGATCTGACCTCCCTTGAGGCGCCGTTCCCGTCGCTGTTGATATGCCCGCAGGGCGATGTCGAGAAAGTCCTCAAGGAGCGCTTCGAAGCGCTTGGCGGCAGGATCTGGCGTGATGTCTCCCTGCAATCCTTTGCCCAGCAAGGCGACAGCGTGGTCGCCAACCTGCTGGTGGAAGGAAAGATTCATCGGCTCGACTGTACCTTGCTGGTGGGATGTGACGGCGCCCATTCAAGAGTGCGTGAGCAGCTCGGCATCAGTTTTGACGGGGTCACCGAGAAGGACCATTTCCTGATTGCCGACCTTGACATCAACTGGTCCTTGTCCAGATCCAGTTCGCATGGTTTTCTGCTTTCGGCTGGCAGCATGATTGCCCTGCCGATGGCGGATTGCTGGCGGCTGGTAATAAACCAGTCAGCTGCGGACGATACCGAATCCGAGGTTACTCTGGAGCCGTTCCGGCAGCGACTCACGGCGGCACTTGGTGAGTGCCCTCCACTCGGTGCGCCGCGCTGGTTGACCCGCTTTACCATCCACAGACGGCTGGCCGGTCGTTATCGCCAGAATCGGGTGTTGCTGGCCGGTGATGCCTGTCATATCCAGAGCCCGCTGGGCGCACAGGGCATGAACACCGGCATTGGCGACGCCTTCAATCTGGCCTGGAAGCTGGCACTGTTTCTCAATGGAATGGGTGGCGGTCGATTACTGGACAGTTATGAGCGTGAGCGCCGGCCGGTGGCCCGGGCCATGTTGTATTCAGTTGATTTGCTGTCACGCAGCTCATTTGCCCGCAACCGGTTGTTGCGAGCCGGGCGCGACTGGGCGTTGAAATTCATGAATGGCCGGCCGTCTATTGGCAAGCGTTTGCTGCGCCGTGCCAGTCAGCTTGATATCCACTACCGGGAATCGGATCTGGTGGGATCGGGTTCGGCGGGATGGTCTGCGGGCAAGGCCGGGCCGGAGCCGGGAGACAGAATGCCGGATGTCCGGTTAAGCAGCGGCCGTGATGTGCTGCACCTGATCGATCTGTTACGAGACCCACGCCATTACCTGCTGATTCAACTTGATGAGGAACCGGATTCGCAGCAGCTGGTAACGGCATATGCGCTAGCTGATCGAGTGCCTGTTGAGTTTGGTGAATGGGTGCGAACACTGGTTGTTGCCGGGAGCACGCCGGCGGAGAGCTTGCGAGAGCTGGAGGAGTTCGATGTGTCGCTGCTGACCGATCAGCACAGCGAGTTTCGTCAGCGATATGGTGCTGGCGCCGGGCTATGGCTTATGCGCCCGGATGGCCATCTGGCCTTCCGGGCGTCGCTGGCGGATGCAGATCAGTTGCTGGACTGGTTGCGGGATTTCCGACGCAGGTAGAACAGTGCTGTGATGACTGCCCAGAGTGGCGGCAGAGTTCCGCCGCTGCTCGATTTTTTCAGGGTGATGTTCAGGCTCTGCCGGGTATCTCCCGGTGCAACATCACCGTTGCTGTTCTGCAGGGTGGCCGTCAGATCAAAGTTGCCTTGACCCTCCAGCTGCAGCCCGATCTGCTGGCTTGAATCCGCCGCCAAAGTGCCCAGCGCACAGCTCAGCTGCACCGGACTGACAACGGTACAACCGGAATCCTCGGTTACGCTCAGTTCAGCCGGCACATCAATCACCAGAACGACATCGCTGGCGCTGTTCACTATCGACTGGTTAGCGGCAGTAATGGAGACGGCGGCCCTGCGGTTTTTGTTGGAAACTATCTGGAACGGGCTCAGTGCCGGATCGGGCAGCAGGGTGATGGTGCTGCTGGCCGCGGCGCGATCATTGGCAGGGCGATAGTCATCCTGGCTGGCGTAGACCTGAACAAGGGCCTCTGCCAGGCCTTCGTCAGCTCCATTCCAATCGGCTGTGAAGCGCCGGCTGTGGGACTGTCCGGCGGTCAGGCTGGACAGCGTGCAGCGCCAGCCGTTGGCGATGACGCTGCAGTCGGAGCCATCGACCGGGGTCAGATTTGCCTGTTCCATGGTCAGCTCGAACACCACTGACTGAGCCAGGTTGCTGCGGCTGTTGTTGGTGGTCACGGCGTCAACGACAAAGCCTGATTCCGGACGCGCTGCGTCTGGAGCGGTGACAGTTGCGCGGAGGTCTATCAGTGCATCTGCTGCAGCTGCTGTGGTTTGTTCAATCCAGCTGTCGAAATTCGAAACTTTGGCATAGACACCCGGCTGGCTAATGCTGCTGCAGGTTGTCGAGCCGAAACTGGTGGCGCCGAGCAGCCAGTCATGGGCAGTTGTTCCGGCCGACAAAACGGTGTTGGCGGGCAGCATTAGCGGGCCGCCGCTATCGCCAAAGCAGGCGTCCTGTCCGAACGGGGCGGTGGCGGTCGGCGGATTCGGCTCCCAGGCACAGATCATGTTCATGGTCAGGCCGCCCCAGGCGTTGCGGCATTTGCTGCTGGCGAAAGGCAGGTAGTCGAGATCCACTTCCTGGAGAAAGTCGGGCTGGTTACCGTTGTCTGCATCCGC
>JBFHPX010000149.1:0-6238 GCA_041592575.1 Alcanivoracaceae bacterium | reverse complement strand
GCAACCGCAGGAACAGAAGCGTGAAGCCTATGCTTCGGATATTACTTACGGCACCAACAATGAGTTCGGTTTTGATTTTCTGCGCGACAACATGGTGTTCCGCATCGAAGAAAAGGTGCAGCGTGGGTTGAACTACGCGGTAGTGGATGAGGTCGATTCGATCCTGATTGATGAGGCTCGTACCCCACTGATTATTTCCGGTCCGGCGGCGGACTCTTCAGAAATGTATTTGCGCGTTAATCAGCTGATTCCGAAGCTGCTGCGGCAAACTGAAGAACGCGAAGGCGATTTCTTTGTTGACGAGAAACATCGTCAGGTGGAGATGACCGAGGAGGGTCACCAGAAGGTCGAGACGCTGTTGATCAGCAGTGGTCTGCTCAAGGAAGGCGAAAGCCTTTACGCCCCGCACAACCTTGGCATCCTCCATCATGTCCATGCTGGTCTGAAAGCGCATGCCCTGTTCCAACGCGATAAGGACTACATTGTTCAAAACGGTGCCATCGTCATTGTCGACGAACACACTGGCCGGACCATGCCGGGCCGGCGCTGGTCAGATGGCATCCATCAGGCGGTGGAAGCCAAGGAAGGGGTGCGAATCCAGCAGGAAAACCAGACACTGGCGTCGACTACTTTCCAGAATTACTTCCGCCTCTACACCAAGCTGTCCGGCATGACAGGTACTGCCGATACCGAAGCACCGGAATTCCGCCAGATATATGGCATGGATGTGGTGGTAATGCCGACCAATCGGCCGATGGTGCGGATTGATGCCGAAGATCTGGTGTTCCTGTCGCTGGAAGAAAAATACGACGCGATCATTGATGAAGTTCGCCAGGCCGTTGAGAAGGGCGCCCCGGTGCTGGTGGGTACCGCGACCATCGCTGCTTCGGAGTACCTGTCACAACGTCTGGACAAGGCAAAAATCAAGCATCAGGTGCTGAACGCCAAGTTCCACCGCAAGGAAGCGGAGATCATCGCTCAGGCAGGACGTCCTGGCACGGTGACCATTGCTACTAACATGGCCGGCCGTGGTACCGATATCGTGCTCGGTGGTAATCCGCAGGAAGAGATCAAGCGCCTGGAAACACCGGATCCGGTGAAAATTGCCGAAATCGAGAAGGCCTGGAAGATTAACCAGGAAAAGGTAATTGCTGCTGGTGGTTTGCATATTATCGGTACCGAACGACACGAGTCGCGGCGGATCGATAACCAGCTTCGTGGTCGCGCCGGTCGTCAGGGGGATCCGGGCTATACCCGCTTCTTCCTGTCCATGGAAGATGACCTGATGCGAATTTTTGCTTCCGACCGCATTCGCAACATGATGCGCTCGCTTGGCATGGAAAAAGGCGAGGCGATCGAACACCGCTGGGTAACCCGGGCGATTGAGAATGCCCAGCGCAAGGTCGAAGCGCGCAACTTCGATATCCGCAAAAACCTGCTGGAGTATGACGACGTCGCCAATGACCAGCGTCGGGTGGTATATCACCAACGCAATGAAATTCTTGATGCTGTGGATCTTTCCAGAAGTGTTTCCGGTATTCGTGAGGACGTGGTGGCGGAAGTGGTGCACGAGCATATGCCGCCCGGTTCGATTGAGGATCAGTGGGACGTTGCAGGTCTGGAGAAAACGCTGGAGGCCGAGTTCCACTGCAAGGTGCCGGTGGCTGAATGGCTGCAGGCGGACAAGCAGCTGCATATTGATGGAGTGGCGGCTCGGGTAACTGAGTTCATGGCCGAGCAGTATGCCGGCAAAGAGAAGGAGCTTGAGGGTCGCGGCTTTGATGCCGGCGAACTGCGCAAGGTAGAAAAGCACATCATGCTCCAGGTGCTGGACCGTCACTGGAAGGATCACCTCGCCAGCATGGACCAGCTGCGTCAAGGCATTCATTTGCGCGGCTATGCACAGAAAAACCCGAAGCAGGAATACAAGCGCGAAGCCTTCGAGCTGTTCCAGCACATGATGAACCAGATCCAGCATCAGCTGATTCGCGTACTGCATACGCTGGAGCTGCGCCGTGACGATGAGCTGGAGCAGATGGAGCGACAGCGCGCCGAGGAAGCTCGCCGTCAGGCCGAGCGCATGCAGGCAATGATGCCGCCGGTGTCAGAGGATGGTCTGCCTGCCGTGCCGGGTTCGCAGGGTGCGGCTGGAGCACAGCAGCCGGTGGTGCGTGATCTGCCGAAAGTGGGTCGCAATGAACCATGTCCGTGTGGTTCCGGGAAGAAATACAAACACTGCCACGGGCAACTGGGTTAACAGGAGAGCATACCTTTGAGTCAGGTCAGCTGGTTGCCGGTATCCGGCGTGCGGGTGTCTGCGGTCAAGGCCGGCGTCAAGAAGCCGAACCGCTATGATCTGGTGGTGTTTGAACTGGCGGAAGGCTCGGCCACTGCCGGTGTTTTCACCCTGAACCGTTTCTGTGCAGCGCCGGTGCAGGTGGCGAAGCGGCATCTTGCTGTGTCCGCGCCACGTTACCTGATGATCAATACCGGCTATGCCAATGCCGGAACTGGTGAGAAGGGCATGCAGAACTGTCTGGCAAGCTGTCAGCTGCTGGCCGCTGCCGCCGGGTGTCAGCAGGATCAGGTGTTGCCGTTTTCCACCGGTGTAATTGGCGAGCTGTTTACGCTGCCGCCGTTTGAGCGCGGCTTGCCGATGGCGTTGCAAGCGCTGGATGAGCACGGCTGGGGGTTGGCGTCGGAAGGCATTATGACCACCGATACCCGGCCGAAAATTGCCTCGCACCGGATTGAGTTGAATGGTGTTCCGGTAACCGTTACCGGTATTGCCAAGGGCGCCGGCATGATCAAGCCGAACATGGCGACCATGCTGGGCTTTGTTGCCACCGATGCCAGCATTGCGCCGGCATTGTTACAGCGTTGGCTGAAGCAGCTGGCTGATCAGTCGTTTAACTGCATCAGCATCGATGGCGATACTTCCACCAATGATGCCTGCATGCTGGTGGCGACCGGTAAGGCCGGGATGGCAGCGCCGGTGCAGGAAAACAGCCCGGAGGCCGAGACCCTGTTCGCTGCCTTGCGTCAGGTCTTCGTCGAGCTGGCCCACGCCATTGTCCGTGATGGTGAAGGTGCCACCAAGTTTGTCGAGGTGCGGGTTGAAGGTGCAGACAGTGATGCCGATGCCAGAGCCATTGCCGAAACCGTCGCCCATTCGCCACTGGTAAAAACCGCGCTGTTTGCTTCTGATCCGAACTGGGGGCGCATTCTTGCCGCAGTGGGCCGAGCGCCCATTGCGGCGCTTGATGTTGAGCGCGTCAATATCTGGCTGGATGATGTCCAGATTGTGGCTAATGGCGCCGTTGCTGCCGACTACACCGAAGCACGTGGTGCGGCAGTGATGGCGCAGACTGATATCCGCATCACCATTACTCTGGCAGCGGCTCAGGGCGTAGCGACCGTCTGGACCTGCGACTTCAGTTACGACTACGTCAAGATTAATGCTGAATACCGAACCTGATGTGGCGCCACGTCTTGATGTGGTGGCAGCGATCATCCGCGATGACACAGGGCGTGTTCTGCTGGCTCGGCGGCCGCAGCACAAACATCAGGGTGGTCGCTGGGAGTTTCCCGGCGGCAAGGTAGAGTCAGGCGAAGCCCTGCAGCAGGCGCTGCAGCGCGAGCTTGATGAGGAGCTTGGTCTTTCCGCCCGGTCATGCCGGCCGTTCATGACGGTGGATCATCATTACCCTGACTTGCATGTGCGTCTGCATTTTCGCGAAGTCAGCGATTGGCATGGCGAGCCGCACGGCCGTGAAGGGCAAACGGTGAGTTGGTTCGCGGTTGCCGAGCTTGGCGCGCTGGAATTTCCTGCCGCTAATCGCCCGATTGTCAAAGCGTTGCAGCTGTCTGATCAGTTGCTTGTTCTGCCGGAGAGTCTGCCGGAGGACTGGTGCGATCGGTTGGCTTTAGCCATTGCATCGGGTGCTGGCCTGGTCTATCTGCGCGGGCTGGAAAAAAATCCGCACTGTTTGCGTCAGGCGGTCGAAGTTTGTCATCAGGCCGGTGCGCTGGCATTGCTGCGTAATGATCTGTCGCTGTTATCCCGGAGCGGTGTCGATGGTTTGCACCTGAGTGCCGATGTCGCCGCGACGTTGACCCAGCGCCCTGATGTTGGCCTTCTGTCGGTGGCTTGCCACAACGAGGAGGAGCTGGAGATCGCCGGGCGGCTGGGCGCAGATATGGTGACCCTGTCTCCGGTCTGTGACACCACAAGCCATCCCGATGCAAAGCCACTGGGTTGGCAGGAATTTGCCCGTCTTGTGGTCGGTCGGCCGTTTGCGGTGTATGCCCTGGGTGGAATCAATAAAGAGGATCTGGAGTTGGCGCGTGGTCACGGTGCCCGTGGTGTTGCCGGCATCCGCGATTTTTTCCGCTAACGATCAAACCTCGTCGTCGAACTCTGACGGATTGCCTTCGCCGGGAATGGCATGACGTTCAGCTGCCCAGTCTCCCAGATCAATCAGCTTGCAGCGCTCGCTGCAGAACGGCCGGAATGGATTGTCGGCGCGCCATTGCACCGGTTTGCGGCATTGCGGGCAGGCAACGATACGGGCGTCGGGTTCAGCCATGGGATTCTGCCATCTTCAGGTAGGTTTCATGTAACGCATCAAGCTGCCGGTGCAGGCTCGCCAGATCAGCATCGTTCGTTACGATATCATCGGCGCGGCGACGCTTCTCCTGGCGTGGCATCTGCGCCGCCATAATGGCTTTTACTTGCGCTTCGGCAACCTTGTCGCGGTTTGCAGTGCGACTCAGTTGAACGGCTTCCGGCACATCAATCAGTAGTATCCGGTTCGCCAGTTTGTGCTGACTGCTTTCGAGGAGCAGTGGCGAAACAAGTAAAGTGTAGGGTGAGGTCGAGGCGCGCAGCTGGCGGACAATTTCCTCGCCGATAGCCGGGTGGGTGATGGCTTCCAGATCTTTGCGGGCAGCGCTGTCGGCAAACACGATCTCACGCAGTGCCCGGCGATCAAGTGCGCCGTCGGACTGAATGACACTATCACCAAAGCGCTGGCGGATAGCGGCAAGCGCCGGCTGGCCCGGTTCCACCACGATTCTCGCGGCAAGGTCCGCATCGACCACGCTGATGCCCTTGCTGGCAAGATAATCGGAAGCGGCGGTCTTGCCGCTGCCAATGCCGCCGGTGAGTCCGATAACCAGCATCAGAATTTCATCAAGCCAAAGTACAGGGTGACAATCTGCTCACCCCAGAGCAGCGCAATCCAGCCGGCGCCGGCCAGATAGGGGCCAAAGGGAATGCCTTGATCACGCCTGACCAGTCCGCTCAGTAACAGCGCACCTCCGACCACGGCGCCGACCAGCGATGACAGCAGAATCACCAGCGGCAGAAGCTGCCAGCCGAGCCAGGCACCCAGCGCAGCGAGTAGTTTGAAATCGCCGTAGCCCATGCCTTCCTTGCCGGTCAGCAGCTTGAAGGCCCAGTACACTGACCAGAGTGTCAGGTAGCCAGCAGCTGCGCCGATCACCGCATCGTTCAGGCTTACCGGCGAAACACCGGTAACGGCGAGCAGCAGGCCTGCCCACAGCAGCGGATAGGTCAGGTCATCCGGCAACAGGGTGGTGTCAAAATCGATCATCGCCAATGCCAGCAGTGCCCAGCCGGCAGCAATCAGCGCCCAGAGCCAGGGAGAGTAACCGACATGCCATGCGCTGACGGCAGCGATCAGGCCGGCACTGAGCTCAATCAGCGGATAGCGTACGCTGATGCCGGTGCTGCAGGAGGAGCAGCGGCCGCGCAGGAAAAGCCAGCTGAGCAGTGGAATATTTTCATACCAGCGGATCTGGTGGCCGCAGACCGGGCAGCGTGACGCCGGCTTGGCGAGGTTGAAAGGCGTTGCCGCAGGCTGCTCCGGAAGTGACAGGATGGCGCGGGCCTCGATTTGCCAGGCACGCTCCATCATCACCGGCAGGCGATAGATCACGACGTTAAGAAAGCTGCCCACCAGCAGGCCGAACATGAAGACCAGCACAACCAGAAAGGTCGGACTGGTCTCAAGTAGTGTCAGAATCGTCATTGGTCGTTAGACGGCCTGACCAATCTGGAAGATCGGCAGATACATGGCAATGATAAGGCCGCCGACCACAATGCCGAGGAACGACATGATTAACGGTTCCATCATTGAGGTCAGACCATCCACGGCGTTGTCCACTTCAGCCTCGAAGTAGGTGGCGACCTTGTCCAGCATGGAGTCGAGGG
>JBFHPX010000148.1:0-6284 GCA_041592575.1 Alcanivoracaceae bacterium | reverse complement strand
GGTGGCCATTTCGAGCGCTCGGCGGCGCAGTTTCGCAACTGGGTCAGCGCCGACGGCAGCGCTGGCCCGGATGGCAAGTCCGGTTTCAAAGCCGAGGCTGGCCGCTACCACCTGTATGTCTCGCTGGCCTGCCCCTGGGCCCATCGCACGCTGATCTTTCGCGAGCTGAAAGGCTTGCAGGATCTGATCGGCGTGACCGTGGTCAACCCGCTGATGCTGGAACAGGGCTGGCCGCTCAACACCGGCTTCCCCGGCGCCACGGGCGACGCCCTGTATGGTCTGGATTTTCTCTATCAGCTGTATCTCAAAGCGAATCCGGAGTATTCCGGCCGGGTGACCGTGCCGGTGCTCTGGGACAAGCAGCAGCAGACCATCGTCAGCAATGAATCGGCGGACATTATTCGCATGTTCAACAGCGCCTTCGATGATATCGGCGCACGCAGCGGCGATTACTATCCGGAGGCATTGCGCGCCGAGATTGATGACATCAATGCGCGGGTTTACGACCGGGTGAACAACGGCGTCTACAAGGCCGGCTTCGCCACCCGGCAAACCGCTTACGAACAGGCCCTGCAGGAGTTGTTTGCGGAACTGGACTGGCTGGAAGCACGACTGTCAAAGCAGCGATGGCTTGTGGCTGATCAGATCACCGAAGCAGACTGGCGCCTGTTTACCACGCTGGTGCGCTTTGATCCGGTCTATGTCGGCCACTTCAAGTGCAACCTGCGGCGCATTGCCGATTACCCGGCATTGAGCCATTACCTGCGCGATCTGTATCAGCAGCCCGGCATTGCCGACACCGTTGACCTGATGCATATCAAACACCACTACTATCGTAGCCATCCGACCATCAATCCGTCACGGATCGTGCCGGCCGGACCGCTGATTGACTATTCGGCGCCGCATGATCGTGAACATCTGGCGCTGACGACATGAGGAGATGATGTCATGACCATTCGCACGCTTGCCCGCATCATTCCCGGCATGAACACCAGCGATGGTGCCGGGGTAAAATTGCGCCGCACCCTTGGCCAGTCACAACTGGCACGACTCGATCCGTTCCTGATGCTGGATGAATTTTCCAGTGACAACGCCGATGACTATATCGCCGGATTTCCGTCACATCCTCATCGCGGTTTTGAAACCGTCACCTATATGCTTGATGGCCATATGCTGCATGAGGACCATATGGGCAATCGCGGCGACCTGCGCCCTGGCGATGTGCAATGGATGACCTGTGGTCGCGGCATCATCCACTCGGAAATGCCACAGCAAAAGGAAGGTCGCATGCGCGGCTTCCAGCTGTGGCTTAATCTGCCAGCGAAGGACAAGATGAAACCGGCCCGCTACCGCGATGTGCCGGCGGCGAGTATGCCGTGGCACGAACCGATTCCAGGCCTGCGAGTCAAGGTCATCGCCGGTGATATGGAGCTGGCAGGCCAGCGCTACAGCGGGCCAATCCAGGCTGATGGCACCGAGCCAATCTATGTCGATATTGAGATGGGTGCGCATCAGTCCGCAAGTCTGCCGGTGCCGGCAAGCCATAACGCCTTCATCTACGTATTCGAAGGCAGGCTGCAAAGCAGTAACAAGGATGTCCGCACCCATGCCGCCGCACTACTGGGAAGCGGCGATACCCTGGAGGTCACTGCCGGCAGTGAAGGCAGCCGTTTTCTGCTGATTGCCGGCCGGCCACTGAATGAACCGGTGGCGCAATACGGTCCCTTTGTAATGAACACTGCGGCGGAGATTGATCAGGCGCTACGCGACTATCGCGACGGCACACTAACCAGCGGCGGGGTGCAAGCGCTGTAGCGGGAATCAGGCAACGGAACAGATCAGCAGCGCTCCAGTCACCACAAGCAGCGCATAAACCAGCTTGCGAAATACCGATTCATCAACACGATGATGCAAATAACCACCGAGCGAAACTCCGAGCGGAATCAGCCCTGCCAGCCATAAAATGGCCGGCAGGGCTGAACGGAGCCGACCATCTAGTAGGAATGCCAGCGTCAGACTACTGTTCAGCAAAAACCAGACGCTGATCAGGGTGGCACGAAAGCGCGCCTTGTCCAGTTTCGTTGCCGCCAGCGCGTACACCAGCAGCGGTCCACCAGATGCAAACAGTCCATGGGTTATGCCGGCGGAAAATATCAGCGGTGGCGTGATCCAGTGCGGATGGCGCACCGGCCTGTTGCGGTGCAGACGCCACAACTCCCGACTTGAAAACCAGACAATCAGCAAGCCAAACAATGGCTTCAGCCATTGTTCATGAAGAAATGGCAGAAGCAGATATCCCGTCAAAGTACCGACACCCATAAGCGGCAGTATCCGGGTAGCCAGCAGACCAACGTCAATGTAATGACGCAAACGCCAGCTCAGCCAGCCCGTCATCAGAATATTCAACGGCACCAGCACCGGCAGTAACTCTGAAACAGGTAGTAGCAGCGCGCCAAGCGAAAGCGCAATGACAATGCTGCCAAAGCCGGTGACAGCCTCAACCGTATAGGCAAACAGAACGAAAATCGCCAATAGCCAAAGCCACTCCATCAACGCCGCAGCTCCTGGGAAAACTTCCCGCGAATAAGCCGGAGGTACAGAGATGGCCAGACTCTCCAGAGGACACTGGCAAAAGCCGACAATCGATCCGGGAATAACCATGGCTTACGCAACAGTGCTGCGGCATGGATTCTGTTCGCCATCCACGCGGCACTGCGAATATTACCCGCGGTGGATCGGGCATGTTCTGCCAGTTGGCCATTCTCACCCAATGCATTCTTTTCAATTGGCGTATCAAGGAAGCTCGGGTAAACGTTCAACACCTGAATGCCATCCGCTTCTACCTCAAGCCTCAGCACCTCGAAGAACTGGGCCAGCGCACCTTTCGCTGCACAGTACGCAGCACGGCCTGGCACCGGCATCCAACCGGCCATGGAACCGATATTGATAATGATGCCTCGACTTTCTTTCAGCATTGGCAACACCAGCAGGGTGAGATCCACCGGACCCTGCCAGTCCACAGCCATGACCTTTTTCAGAACAGCCGGATCAGTTTTTGCAGCCCGGGAGCGATGGGTGATGCCCGCATTGTTGATCAGGATATCGATGCGACCGAAGCGACGCTCGGCAGCAAACACCAGACCGGCCAGTTGCTGCCGGTCGGTAACGTCACAGCCAATGGCCAGTACTCTGCTGCGATCTGCGCATTCTGTTGCCCGCTGCAGCAGCAAAGACTCGTCACGATCTGCCATCACGACTCGATCACCGCTGGCGAGAAAAGCCTGAGCCAGCGCCCAGCCAAGACCGCTGGCGGCGCCAGTGACCAGCACGACCCGGTTCACAACTCCCCCCGGGAACGGGCGTGGTCCAGATAGTAAGCAAAGGTCTGCGCGGAGGTCTTCAAAGGCATATAACCAAATTCCTGTTTCAGCCTGCGATTACTCAGCACCGGTCGATAGCGCAGAAAATCAATCTTCTCGGGACCATAACGACCGATCCCCAGCAGCTTGCCAAGGCGCAAGGCGAGACGCAGAACGACTGCCGGGAGGGGCAGTACCGGCTTGCCAAGAAGTTCGGCGATCTGCCTGATCGCCAGTGCGCCATCGCCGGCCAGATTGTAGATGCCGGTTCGCCGCTGGAGCACACCGTCACGAATGATGTTGATCAGATCCTGATCCCAGATGAAAACAAACGGCGAGTCGCTGCCACGGATTGCCAGAATACGCTTCTTCGAAAAAAGATCGGTGATCAGGTTGCGGGTATTCGCACCAAGCACGGTACCGGGACGTAGCACCAGTTGATCCAGCTGTGGGTAGCGGGTCCGATAATCGGCTAGCAGTTCCTCGACCTGGCGCTTGTGGTCCGAGTAGGCAAACTCGGGATTGCCACGAAGCGGGGCATTTTCATCAATCCATTCTGGATTATCGGCATGATATCCATAAGCGGCGCCGGAGCTGGTCACGGTAATATGCCCGACACCAGCAGCCAGACAGGCATTCAGTACATTACGGGTGCCGTTGACATCAATATCATAGTCGCGCTGGCGGTCGCCGCTGTCTTCAAGCACTGCGGCAAGGTGCACTACATGGCTGATGCGCTCGCGCCGCAACAGATCAACCAGAGCGGCATCACGAATATCCATGACCTGATGAGGGCAGGACAGTGACGAATGCAGATGCAGATCAATTCCGGTGACGAAGCCGTACCGGGTCAACTGCTCGGCGAGCTGGCTACCTATATAGCCACCGATCCCGGTAATCAGCACTCTAGGCTCAGTACTCATAATGGTTTTCTCGCCCAGACATGAGCCAACATGAGACCGGAAACAAGGTGCCAGATGCCCCACATGGCGGTAATCAGAATCATGCCCCCCGCCTGCGGAAAGAACGTGAACAGGATCATCAGGCCCAAACCTGAGTTCTGTATCCCCACTTCCATAGTGACAGCGCGACGATCCGCTTCTGACAAACGCGCCAGCTTTGCCGCCCCATGACCAAGCAGTAGTGCCAGGCTGTTGTGCGCCATGACCAGGATAAGAATTCCGGCAGCATGCTCGATGAACAGGGCAAAGTTTCTCTGCAGCGCCACGACGATAAAACCAAGAAAAAGCAACAGCGAGATCCAGCGCATCGGGTGTTCCGAGCGTGCTGACTGCAGCGGAAATCGGCGCCCCACTGCCATGCCAAGAAAAATCGGCAACGCCAGCACCAGCGCCACCAATAACAGTACGTTAACCGGATCGATAGCGATCTGCTGCAGTAGTGGCCGGGTATCCGGATTCAGCCAACCGTAGAAGGCAAGATTTGCCGGTGTCAGCACCACCGCTGCCAGACTCGAGACAGCGGTCATAGTCACCGATACCGCAACATTACCCCGAGCCATCCAGGTCATGACATTGGAGAAGGTGCCGCCGGGACAGGAGGCCACCAGAATCATTCCCAAAGCAAATTCCGGCGGCACCGAGAACAGCCAGGTCGCGGCACAGGTTGCCAGCGGCAGTAGAATAAACTGGGCAATCAGACCTGCCACCGGCGCTTTCGGCTGTGAAAGCAGGCGACTGAAGTCGTCAACCTTCAACTGCAATGATACGCCAAACATCATCAGCGCAATGGCGACATTCATTACCACCAGATCAGCGCTGTCAAAATCTATCTGCACCTCGGTCATGAGGCGGTCACCTGTCCGGGCGCGCGCTGATCAAGGTCAGACTTCAGCAACCGGATATTCTTCAGTACGGCACTACGGTACTCATCCTTGCTAACGTAGTAGGCCATTCGTTCCAGCTTGAGATAGTGGTAGCCACCATCCATTCGCCGCCCGGCCTGCTGTTTCTTGAGCTTGCGGATCTTGCCGGCCGAGGCTTTCCCGGCTGACAGCTGATGGATGTACAACGCCACCATCTCTGCCTGCTCATTACGCCCCTCCCAGCCGAGCCCGGTCGCTTCCACCATGCCCATGACAAACAGGTTGTCGTAGTCGGGATGGAAAGCATTCAGGTACAGGGCCGGAGCATCACCGTGCTGCCAGTTCAGATGTCGTCGATCAATAAAGGGATAATGCAGCTTGTATCCTGTTGCAGTCAGAATCAGGTCGTAATCGCCCTGGCTGCCATCGACAAACGTCACGGTATTGCCGCTGACTGTACTGATGGCCGGCCTCGGCCTGATGTCACCATGACCAAGGTGATGCAACACCAGCGAGTTGATCACTGGATGTGATTCGTACATTCGATAGTCGGGGTCCGGCAATCCGTAGTCTGATGGCCTACCCATAACCGCACGAATCAGCCAGGCATCAAGACGCTGCTTAAGCGGCCTTGGCAGCTTGATCTTGCCACCGAGCGTATCCACCGGTTTGCCGAGCAGAAACTTTGGCAGAAAGTAGTAGCCACGTCGTAACGACATATCGACACTGCGAGCCTGATGCACGGCGTCGACAGCAATATCCGCGCCGGAGTTGCCACAGCCAATAATCAGCACCCGCTTGTCGCGGAAGATATCAGCGCGTTTGTATGAGCAGGCATGCATCAGTTCGCCGGAGAAATTTCCAGGCAAAGCTATCCTGTTCGGTTCGTGCAAGGTGCCATTGGCAATCAGCACACCATCAAACAATCTGGCTGTCTGCTCACCAGCATAGCTTGTGGTTACTAACCAGCGGCCGTCCTGGGGCTGCACCGAGATCACCTCGGTTAAGAATTCATAATGCCGGTAAAGGTCGAAATGCTGGGCATAACTGCGGAAATATTCCGCCATCTGTTGATGATGGGGATAGATGGCAACGTCCTC
>JBFHPX010000147.1:0-6336 GCA_041592575.1 Alcanivoracaceae bacterium | reverse complement strand
TGCATGTCGCCCGCGGCAATGACTTCCTCGGCATCGAGTCCGAGCATTTCCAAGGAGAATGCGGGCAGCGTGGTCGTCGTTGACGAACCCAGTCCGTAGCGCGCCAGCAGGCGGTCCGCGATCAACACCAGCTGCGAATAGAAGGCGTGTTCACCCCAGTAGTTTTCATCGTGATGATGGCGTGCTGTGACGACCAGTTCATCGGGCAGTCCCCAGGCCGACAGCAACCAGGCACCGATCTGGTCATGGCCTACACCCAGCACGTACTTCTCGATGGTTTCGACCGGCACGCCGGGGTTGGCATCGATATAGCGATTGAGTAGATAGAACTCAGTCTGGAAGGCATGGCCAAGCAGCAGCATGCCCATGTTGTGCAGCAGGCCGGCCAGATAGGCGGTGCCGCGGCGTGGCCGTTTATCGACAGGCATCAATTGCGACAGGCGTTCCACGAGCGCGGCCGAATGTATGGAGTGACGCCAGAAGGCGGTGAGGCCCAATGGCCCGTCCGCAGGAACGCGCAGTGACTTGCCGACGGTGATACCGAGTGCCAGATTGAGGACAAAATCAAACCCCAGCACGCGTGCGATGGCGGCTTTGAGGTCCTTTATTTTCCCCGGATACCCGTACAGGGAAGAGTTCGCGTAGCGCATGATGCGGGCGGACAGCGACGCATCCTGCTCGATGACTTTTGCCAGATCGGCGGCGTTTGCCCGCGGATCACTTGCCACATCCAGAATCGCCAGCGCGGAATGCGGCAATGCCGGCAGATCGAGGAATTCCTCAACCCGGCGTTTGATGCGAGCCGGGGTGAATTGCTCGATGGTCTTGCTGAACGAGCCACTGGCGTCCGTGCGGTGCAGGGCGGCAAACGGATGAGAAAACCGGCCTACTCGCGGATTGTCCTGCAGGCGCATGAATTCCTTGTTGGAAAGCGACAACAGCATGCTATGGCTGCCCGGCTCCAGATACAGTGTCTCCTCCTGTAGCAAGGCGGAGTCGATGATCACATCGAGGTCATAGGCTGCCGCCAGGGGCGGGCAGCAGTGCGGGTCGCAATCATCGAAGATACCGTGCAACTGGCTGGCGGGAACCGGCTCAAGCTCGCGGTTCAGCAACGCGCAGAGTGCATCGAAATCGAGGAGATGATTGTTCGGCAGAATCGCCATCAACGGGCCTTGCGCATCGATCAGGACCATGGCCCTCATCAGCTGGCGTTCCTGGATACCGCATGCCTGCGCCGCTTGCGTCAGCGTCTCGGTGACAGGGTGATGCAGCTGCTGTATCTGGGCGTTCTTGCTGGTCAAGAAACGCTGTAAAGTGCCAGGTAGCATCGACAGGACTCCATGTAGCTTGTTGGGGATTCTTTGCTCGCTGAAGCAATATTCAGGCCCAGGCAGTAAAACTCTATTTACATCATTGAATTATGCAGTATCCTATGGCCCGGAATCGGGCTGTGAAATTGCTAAGCGACAAATTTACGTCGCCAGTCGTATACTGCTCGGCAGGTATTCAGACAGAGGTCGGGGTAGGCGTTGTCAAAGCGCGGTACAGCGGCCTCTATTTAGAGTCATAACCGGTACAAATTAAATAACCAGAGGGGAAGCAGTGCATGGCTACTGACCAACCGACCAACACTGACCGCCGTTCCCGATCCAAGGAGCGGACCGCCGGTCTGGTTCACTCGCGCAATGAGACGCTGTCGCTGTATTCCGACCTGGCCAGCATCCGGCCCTACAAGGCCGGTGAACAGACTGAGGAGATGGTTCGACGCTTCTGTCAGGCGCTGGTCGACTACGCCGCAACCGCGCATTTTCAGCTGTACCGCTACATCGTCGAGAACAAAGAGCGGCGTCAGGCGGTACTGGATCTGGCGGAACAGGTGTATCCGCAGATCGCCGCGACCACGGACGCGATCCTGGACTTCAACGATCGTTACGATGTCGCGCCGATGCAGTCGCGTATCGATGAGCTTGCCGATGATCTTTCACAGCTGGGTGAACTGCTGGCTGACCGCATTCAGCTTGAAGATCAGGTGATCGAGGCACTGGATGGCGAGCGCTAACGCTGCAGCGACCGGTACTCGCTGCGGCTGAGGTAGCGCCACGGTCGGGGGATCAGGCCGGGTATCCGTGCCCGATACTCCCGATAGCGAGCCCCCCATTCGGCTTCGAGTTTGCGGTCTTCCAGATAGGCCCCAAGCCATACATACACTGTGATCGACAGTGCCGCCGCCAGCCGGGCACTGTCCATGTCCCGCGTCCACAGCCAAAGCAATCCCAGCGTATACCACGGATGCCGCACCCAGCGATGCAAGGGTGACAGGCCGAAGCGTGTCGGCGTGGCCGTGGCCACATCCGCCAGGCCGAGAAAGGCGCGCATGTCGTAGGCGCGGCTGCTGGCCAGGAATCCCACCACAACGAGGGCGGTAACCGCATGCGCGAGCCACGCCCATAGGCCCTGCCAGCGCCACAGCCATTCCTCGGACGCCCATTCGGTAACGAGTACCAGGGGAATCAGCAGCACAGCGGCAAGGATGTTGTAGCCGAGTCGGTAACGGCGTGGGGAGAGGCTAAGGTGAGTCTGGCTCCAGCGCTTGAGCGCGTTGGTGGCGAGCAGCGAATGGACGGCGCCATAGCCGATCCAGGCCAGTGCGATCAGGATTGTCTCGGTATTCATGTCTTTAGAATCATGAGCTTGGCCTGTGTCATGAACTCAAGAATTTGTTATATCAGAATATTCTGATAGAATTGCCGGCCTTTTGCAGCGGCCTGCCACTCAGGCGGGTCAGACTCAACATTCTACCAACCGAGGATACAACGATGGACCACGGTACCACGTTAACTCAATTCATTATCGAAGAGCAGCGCCGCATTCCCGGTGCCACCGGTGATTTCACCTCCTTGCTCAACGACGTTCTGACTGCGTGCAAGAAGATCGCCTGCGCCGTGAATCGCGGCGGCCTGATCGGCATCCTCGGTTCGGCCGACACCGAAAACGTGCAGGGCGAGACGCAGAAGAAACTCGATATCATTTCCAATGACGTGATGGTCAACTCGCTGGAGTGGACCGGTCATCTGGCGGGTATGGCCTCGGAGGAGATGGACGATCCGTTGCCGATTCCGGCCATGTACCCGAAAGGCAAGTACCTCATCCTGTTCGATCCGCTCGATGGCTCGTCCAATATCGACGTGAACGTCTCGGTCGGTACGATCTTCTCCATCCTGCGTTGTCCGGAAGGCGTGAAGGAACCGAAGGTCGAGGATTTCCTGCAGCCGGGCACGCAGCAGGTCTGTGCCGGCTATGCGATCTATGGGCCGACCACCATGCTGGTGCTGACCTCCGGGCACGGTGTGAACGGCTTTACACTGGATCGCTCCATCGGTGAATTCATCCTGACGCACTCGGATATGAAAATCCCTGCCGAGACGCAGGAGTTCGCCATCAACATGTCCAACCAGCGCTTCTGGGATGCCCCGATCAAGCGTTATGTGGACGAGTGCATCGCCGGCAAGGACGGCGCGCGCAAGAAGGATTTCAATATGCGCTGGGTGGCCTCGATGGTCGCCGAAGTGCATCGCATTCTGACCCGTGGCGGTATCTTCATGTACCCGATGGACAGCAAGCTCAAGGCCAAGGGCCAGACCGGCAAGCTGCGGCTGATGTATGAAGCCAATCCGATGGGCTTCATCGTCGAACAGGCCGGTGGCGCCTGCAGTACCGGTTCCGAACGTATCATGGAAATCAAACCGACCGATCTGCACCAGCGTGTTCCGGTGGTGCTCGGTTCCAAGAACGAAGTCGAGGTGGTTGTGTCCTATCACCGGGAAGCGGGTAACAAAGCGGTCGCTTGATCAGGGGTCGCAGGTTTGCTCCGAGCGGGCCATGTCGCGAGACATGGCCCGTTTTTTATTACGCGGCCAGTGGCGCCTCAGGACATTGTCCTGTGGTGGCGACGCCGGTACATGTGTGCAGTGGGGTAGCCATGCCTCTGTGGCGTGGAGCCTGTAGGTTGAATACGGGCAGCGCGGAAGAAGCTGCTCAGCCGGCCTGGTTGTGGGCTGGCGCCACAGTGCGCGCATGACGGGCGCCGCTGTTTGTGGATAATATTTTACAAACGCGGCATGCAATATAACCGAACAGGACTGATTGCTTTGGGGTATTCTCGAACAGGATTGTCCACATTCCCGGAATGACGCTCGACAATAGTGGCTGAGGTTAACCCCATTCTGCCGGAGCAGGTGAAACTGCTGTACGGCCAACTCAAGCTTGGCGCAGTTGCCAGCCTTATCAATGCGTCCATCCTCTCCTTGCTCCTATGGGAGGCTGTCGACCCCGGCGAGCTTGCGGCCTGGTATGCGCTGGTCATCCTGGTCAATGTGCCGCGGATACAGTTGGGCCGTTACTACAAGACCGCCATCAATAGAATCTCATCTGCCGTTTGGTTGAAGTGGCTGTTGATCAGCAATATGGCCAGTGGCGCGGTCTGGGGCGTGGGCGCGTATTTCCTGTTCCCCGCGGACAGTATCCAGCATCAGCTGTATCTTGCCTTCATCCTGGCGGGTATGACGGCTGGCGCCGTGCCGATGTACTCGGCGCTGACCAGCGCCTATGCCGCATTCATGTTGCCGGCGCTGCTGCCCTTCATGCTGCGCATCCTGGTTTCCGGACCTCAATCGCAACTGTATATGGCACTGCTGGTGCTGTTCTTTGCGCTGGTGTTGCTGGTGAGTTCGCGACGCATCAATGCGACGATCGTTGAAAACATGCAGCAACGGTTTTCCAATCAGAGCCTGCTGGTGAATCTGAATACAGCCCATCAGCAGGTGGCAGACGTAAATCAGAAATTACGCACCAAGATCGAGGAGGTCGAGTCGGCAGAGCGGCATACCCGTAAGGCCAATGCGATTCTCGATGCGATCAATCAGGCGCAGATGCGCTATCTGCAGAATAGCGAGCTTCGGGATCTGTTCGAAGAACTGCTTGGTCGATTGCTTGAGCTGACTGATAGTGAGTACGGATTCATCGGTCAGGTTCTGCATAAGGAAGATGGTCAGCCATACCTCAAAACCTATGCGCTGACGAACATCTCCTGGGACGCCGATACCCGGGATTTCTATGCTGGAAACGCGCCGCAGGGTCTGGAATTCACCAACCTGAAAACCCTGTTTGGCGCTGTGATGACAGAGAGAAGCGTAGTGATCAGCAATGATCCGGCTAATGACCCCCGTGCTGGCGGCTTGCCGCCGGGGCATCCGCCATTGCACGCATTTCTCGGGGTGCCGTTCATGCAGGCGGGTGAGATGGTCGGCATGTTTGGTATATCCAACCGGCCGGGGGGTTACGATCACAGCGTTGTGCGTGAGCTTGACCCATTCCTGAATACCTGCACCAACCTTATACAAGGAGAGCGCGCCAGAAGTCGGCAACGGGAGACGGAGGCGGAACTGACTGCGATTCATTCGCAGATCGGCGAGGGGATTGCGACCCTGGATATCCAGGGCAGGTTCATGAGCGCAAATCCGGCAGTCGAGCGTATGTTCGGCCTGGCGGCTTCCGAACTCGCGGGTACGGCATTGGCCGAGTTGCTGAATAATGATGACGCGGTGGCCTGGCGCGATTTCCTGGAGAGTTTCTCGCTGGGTTCCGATGGCGCGAAAAGTGTTGATGTGCGTGCGTTGCGGGCAGGAAAATCCAGTGAGTTTCCTCTCGAGATCATGCTCAACAAGGTCGATCTTGCCTCAGGATGTCGTCTTATTGCGGTGTTGCGTGATGTTACCGAGCGCAAGAAAGTCGAGCGGATGAAGAATGAGTTTGTCTCTACGGTGAGTCACGAACTGCGAACCCCGTTGACCTCCATTCGCGGCTCACTGGGATTGCTGGATGGGGGCGCTGTAGATCCGGGTGGCGAACAGGGCAGGAAGCTCATTGCCATGGCGTGCAGCAACAGTGTGCGCCTGGGTAATCTGGTCAATGATCTGCTGGATATGGAAAAAATAGTGTCCGGAGGAATCAGCTATCACTGCAGTAACATCAATGTACCGCAAATGCTGCAGGCGGCCGTAGCGGCCAATCAGTCCTATGCCAGTCAGTTCAATGTCGACATGCGGCTCGAGGAAACACCATCCGATCTTGCGCTATGGGCGGACGCCGAGCGGGTAATGCAGGTGCTCGCCAATCTGCTGTCCAACGCAGTCAAATTTTCCGAGGCAGGCAGTGTTGTCTGTCTCAGCGCGCAGCCAAGCGGCGATAGTGTGCGTGTCGAGGTGCGTGATCATGGTCGCGGCATAGCGGATGATTTCGTGGACAAGGTATTCGAGAAATTCACCCAGGCGGATG
>JBFHPX010000146.1:0-6384 GCA_041592575.1 Alcanivoracaceae bacterium | reverse complement strand
TAGAGCTCTTTCAAAAAGAGATATCAGCGAAGCTTTTCACGCATCGGTGACTGCTGGTCGGCGCCTTGCCATCCCGGTCCAGCAGCACTGTCTGAAATCCTGCTTCTCGCGCGGCATTCAATTCGCCTTCAATATCCGAGAGAAACACAACTTCGCTGGCCGGCACGCCAATGGCCGCTGCAATTTTCCGGTATGACTCGGTTTCCTGCTTCATCCCCGTGGTGGTGTCGAAATAACCACTGAACAGCGGCGTCAGATCACCGGCATCGCTGTAACCGAAAAACAGTTTCTGCGCCGCAATCGAGCCGGAGGAATAGACATACAGCGGCAAACCGGCATCGTGCCAGCGACGCAGGGCAGGGGCGGTGTCGGGGTAAAGGTGCGCGGTGTAGGCGCCGGACTGGTAGCCGGCTTTCCAGATCATGCCCTGCAGGGCTTTCAATGGCGTCGCCTTGCGATCTTCCCGAATCCACTGTTGCAGAATGCGATTGGCGTCATCGGCAGTTGCGACAGCTTGACCGGTGTCAGCGGCCAGCGCCCGGATCTGTTCCTGCACTGCCGGTTCATCCCAGTGCTCACGGAGAAAGGTTGCCATGTGCGCCGCCGCGTAGGGAAACAGCACCTCTTTGACAAACGAGATGCTGCTGGTGGTGCCTTCAATATCGGTGACGACCGCCCGCACCATCAGATCAGTTCTCCAGACGCGGAAAGCGGCTGGCAATATCCGAACCGGTGAAGTTGGCGACCCAGCCGTCCGGGTTGTTGAACAGGCGGATGGCGATGAAATAGGGATTCGGCCCCATGTCGAACCAGTGCGGGGTGTTGGCGGGCACGGAAATCAGGTCTCCCTGTTCGCACAGTACTTCGTAAACCTTGTTGCCGATGTGCAGGCTGAACAGGCCGCTGCCCGCGACAAAGAAGCGTACTTCATCTTCGCTGTGGCGATGTTCGTCGAGAAACTTCTTTCTTAACTCGGTCTTCTGCGGGTGGTCACTGTTCAGGCTGACCACATCAACGGTCTGGTAGCCTTGCTCGGCAATTAACCGATCGATATCGGCGCGGTAGGCAGCAATCACTTTTTCCTGGCTGTCTCCCGGAGCGATGCTGGCATCGGTCTGCCACTGTTCGAAACGCACACCGGCTTCATTCAGCGCGTGGCCAATCTTGATGCGGTCGCTGCTATCAAGGATCGGGTTGCCGGCATCATTATCGTGGTAAACGCGGATCGTACTCATGAATAACCTCCTCAGGCGCCGATCTTGCGGCGTTCCAGTTCAACGGCCAGTAATACTTCCAGCGCCTCGATCTGGCGGAAGCAGGTGGCCATGTCTTTTGCCCATGTGTAGATGCCGTGGCCACGGATCAGATAGGCGTAACGAATAAGGCCAGCGGCCATCGCAGCGTCGACATCGCGAGCCAGCGCGTCAATGTCCTGAGTGTTATCAAAAATCGGAATCGTCAGCTCGGTGTCATGGGTGTTCACACCATCCAGTGCTTTCAGCAGCTCGTAGCCCTTCAGGACCAGTTCGTTCCGCTCTGGCCAGTGCATGGTCAGCACGGTGCTGGCCAGACTGTGGGTATGCAGCACCGCGCCGATATCGGCAAAGCGCCGGTATATCTGGGTGTGCAGCCCGGTCTCCGCTGAGGGTTTGCCGCTGCTGGCTGGAGAGCCCTGCATATCGACCACCATGACATCTGCTTCGTTCAGCGTGCCCTTGTCCTTGCCGGACACGGTGACGGCGCAGTAATCGGCGTTCAGGCGCATCGAGTAGTTGGAGCTGGTGGCCGGTGACCAGCCGTGCTCGTACAGGCGCTGGCTGATCGCCGCGATATTGCGCGCGGCTTCACGAAAAAGAGTCGGGGACCAGGGGCGTGCAGTCATCAGCGCGGGTTTCCTGCCGAGGCCAGATGGGCGGCCATTTTATCAGTGTCCGGCCGTTCGATCACGCCGTGTTCGGTGACAATGGCGCTGATCAGTTCCGCCGGCGTGACATCAAAGGCCGGATTGAAAACCGGCACGTTATCGGGCGCCACCGGCACACCGTGAATGCTGCGCACTTCGACTGCGCTGCGTTGCTCGATGTCGATGGCATCACCGCTGGCCAGTGCCGGGTCAATGGTCGACAGTGGCGCGGCAACAATAAACGGAATGCCGTGATGCTTTGCCAGCACAGCCAGGTTGTAGGTGCCGATCTTGTTGGCGGTGTCGCCATTGGCGGTGATGCGGTCAGCACCGACGATCACGGCGCCGATGTCGCCGCCCTTGAAGATGTGGCCGGCGGCGCTATCGACCACCAGCGTCACCGGAATGTTTTCCTGCAACAGTTCCCAGCTGGTCAGGCGCGAGCCTTGCATCCAGGGGCGGGTTTCACCGGCCACTACGCCGGTGATGCGCTGTTCTGCCCAGGCGGAACGGATGATGCCCAGCGCGGTGCCGTGACCGCCGGTGGCCAATGCGCCGGTATTGCAGTGGGTATAAACACGTTTGCCTTGCCGCAGTAGCGGCACCCCGAACGCCGCCAGACGTTGATTCATGCTGCGATCATCTTCGTGGATCTGGACCGCTTCACGGGCCAGTCGCTCAATCAGTGCGGCGCCATCGATGTCGCACAGGGCTTGCATGCGTTGCAGTGCCCAGAACAGGTTGACGGCCGTGGGTCGACTGGCGGCCAGCACTGCGAAAGCGGGTTGCAAGGTTTCACGGCTGGCGTCCGCGCCGAGTGTCTGCGCTGCCAGTACCACGCCATAGGCAGCGGTAATGCCGATGGCGGGAGCGCCACGGACCACCATGTCGCGAATGGCATGGGCGGTGTCCGTGGCACCCGCCAGACTCAGCCAACGGGTCTCGAACGGCAGCGCTCGTTGGTCGAGCAATTCGAGGCGGTCGCCATGCCAGCGGATGGCCGGGCTTTCAATCATGGTCATGCGCAGATTCCTGAGGACAGTAGTCGGGGTCGTCGGGATGAATAATCGGGGTGCGATGGTAGCGCCGTCTGATCCAGTTCGCAGCCCTGAATACACCGACCTGACGGATGATGGCACGTTCCAGTCGGTACTTGCCGGGAAAGCTCGAAATGCCGACGCCAATCAGGATGGTTAGCAGCCCCTGCCCGGGCAGTACCAGCATCAGTGTCCCGGACAGCAGCAGTACGAGGGCAAAGCTGTTTCTCAGCAGCCAGATCAGCCAACCCAGCAGGCTGCGATCGGGCTGCGGGCGTTTGCGGCTGACAAAGTAGTCGGCAGGTATTCTCACCAGTAGCCAGGGGATCGCCAGCGTTGAGGCCACCGCCATGGCCATGCCAATGGCGGTTATCAGTGGAATCCAGGGCAGCAGAGCCTGGTAGGCCGGATTCAACCACTCCATATTACGGTTTGCCTCTGTCGTTGCTTGCCCTGGCGCCTTTGCCGGGTGCCGATGATGTCATCCCGGATGACCGCTGATTTCGGGTATGATTGCCTGCTAATATCAGCTGTCAGTGCAGGGTATGTAGTATGCCTGTGTATGTTGCTTTTCCGGCGTCCGAGACGCTTTATCGTAATACCAATGCGTTCAGTGAAGCCGTCGCGGCCCGCCCGGACGTGATTCATCAGCAGCTGATTGACGACATCAGCCATGACTTTATCAGCGAAGTCCTCGATGCCTTCTTCGATGGCCCGGTCAAGACCCTGAATGTGCAGGGCAGTATGGCGAGCGTGATGAATGGCGTCATCAGCATTATTGGCAAGGCGTCCCGTGCGCTGGTGGGGAAGGTATTCCACAAGGTCTCGGCGGAGGAGCAACAGGTGCTGGCCAGACAGTTTGCTGCCACTCAGGTGATGGTTGATGGCAAACCCTGGTGCGGCTTTCCGCTGGATGACGAGGCCGCCAATGAGGCAGCGCTGATGTTCGAATCGTTCCGCAGGGGTGGCGGCGATGAAGCGCATCTGGTCAAGGTGATGGGGATGTTCGCGGATGGCGCGATTGAGCACTTTTTTGATCGCACCATGGGCTCGGTGAAAACCGGCGCCATTACCCGTGGTCTGGTCAGCGCCGGCCGGGCTACCATTCACAAGGCTGCGCATTCATCGATGCAGAAATCCTTGCCGGGCCTGCACCCGAAGCTGCGCCAGCCGGTACTGAACTACTTTGAAAACATGCTGGTTGAGGTAGCGTGAAATGAACAATCGTCAGGGAGTGATGAGCAATCGCCGCAAGCTGGCCCGTATCAGTACCCGGATGCCGGCACAGGTCCGCCGTCTGTCCGGCTGGTGGCGTCGCGGCAAGCAGGGTAGCTGTGATGTGCTGGACTATAACCGTTTCGGCGCCGGCCTGTTTTCCGGGCGCGCCATGCCGGTTGGCGGTCGCCTGCTGCTGGATCTTGATGCTGGTCATTTTGTCTTGCGGCGCCTGCCCGCGGAGGTGGTCAGCTGCCAGCGGGACGGGCGCGGCTACCGCATTGGCGTGCGCTTCTACCGGAATCTGGGCGAGCTGGTTTCCGGTGAGGCCAGCGCTGCTTTGGCAGTGCTGTCGGGGCTGGAAGAAAGCCTGATCGCGGAGCCTGCTGCGGTGTGAGGCAGAGTCAGATTGAAACAAAAAGGGCGCCTGAAGGCGCCCTTTTTGTTGGCTGCTGGTGATTACTTGGCTGCAGCTTTTTTCTTTGCAGGAGCCTTTCTGGCAGGTGCTTTCTTGGCCGCTGCCTTGGCTTTCGGGGCTGCCTTTACCTTCGGCGCGGCAGCTTTCTTTGCCGGCGCCTTCTTGGCGGCAGCTTTCTTGGCCGCCGGGGTTACCTTGCGCTCAATCTGCTTGGCGCGCTTCTCGAGATCTTTCTCGTACTTGGAGATCCAGCCGGCCAGGCTGTGAGCCTGCTTGGCGGTGGCCTTCAGCACCTTTACTTCGGTTTCCAGCAGCGCCTTGCGGGCTTCGGATTCCTTGGCGCGCTGCATGGCTTCATCAGCAGCCTTCTTCAGCTTGTCGACCTGCTTGGTGACTGCATCACCGGCTTTTTCGCGGTATTCGTTCTGCAGTTCCTCAAGCTTGGCGAGGTTCTCTTTCTGCTTGTTCAGTTCTTCGCGTACCCGCTCCCGGGCCGCTTCAAGTTGCTTCTCCAGTGCGGCAACCTGCTTCTGACGCTCGTCGTCAAAACGGTTGGCCAGCTTGCGGATCTGATCCTGCAGTTCGCTTACCTGGTTTTTCACTTTTTTTGCGGCCATGGAAGGCTCCCTATGCCTTGGGTTACGGGTCAAGTCCGGCTTACTATAGGCCAGCACTACGGTGGCGAAAATAGTTTTTGCCGGATCGTCCGACGATTTTGTGTACAGGAGCAGGATGTCATGCCGGTCACGTTCGATGGCAAGCTGGTGGTCGCGATCAGTTCGCGGGCGCTGTTCAACCTGGAACAGAGCCACCGGATCTATGAAAGCGAGGGACTGGCAGCCTATCACGAGTACCAGATCGCCCACGAGGAAGAGGTGCTGGAGCCGGGCGATGCCTTTCCGCTGGTGCGCAAGCTGCTGGCCATCAATCAGCGTTTGCCGGGCGATCCGCGGGTAGAAGTGATTTTGCTGTCGCGCAACAGTTCGGATACCGGCCTGCGGGTGTTCAACTCAATTCAGCATTACGGCCTGCCAATCAGCCGCGCTGCGTTTGCCGGAGGCGCCAGTCCGCATCGTTACGTCTCGGCTTTTGGTGCCCATCTGTTTCTGTCCACTGACCACGAGGATGTAATGGGTGCACTGGATGCCGGCTTTGCGGCGGCCACCATTCTTCCGGGAGGTAAGGCCGGTGATGGCGACGAGCTGCGTATTGCTTTCGATGGCGATGCGGTGCTTTTTTCCGATGAGTCCGAGCGCATCTTTCAGGAGTCGGGGCTGCAGGCGTTCACAGAGAATGAGCAGCGCTCGGCCCGCGAGCCCCTGCATGGTGGGCCGTTCAAGGGCTTTCTGGCGGCGCTGCACAAGTTGCAGAGCGAGTTTGCTCCGGGTGAGTGTCCGATCAGAACCGCACTGGTGACGGCCAGGTCGGCGCCGGCCCATGAACGGGTGGTGCGGACCCTGCGGGAGTGGAATATCCGTATTGATGAAAGCCTGTTCCTCGGCGGGCTGGACAAAGGCGTGTTCCTGAAAGCCTTCGGCGCCGATGTGTTCTTTGATGATCAGCAGGGGCACTGTGAGTCGGCCCGGCAGCATGTGCCGGCCGGCCATGTTCCCCATGGCATCAGTAATCAGGGGCGACGCCAGCAGTCGTGACCAGCTCCCGGAGAAGGTCAGGAATGAGCCTTTTTTCTATGCTGACAGGGCATAGTTGACTGTGTTCTTATAACTGCTGCAAGCATTCTCACGGAGGACGCCATGAAGCTGCAGCAGCTGCGCTACATCTGGGAAGTCGCCCGTCATGACCTGAACGTG
>JBFHPX010000145.1:0-6439 GCA_041592575.1 Alcanivoracaceae bacterium | reverse complement strand
GATGGCGGTAGGGACCTGAAGCTCAAACGCACCCAGATCGCAGGTCACACCGGACTCACGGGTGCGCCCTCGGGTGTCAGTGGCTCGACAAGCCCGGGGGGAGCTGCCTGTCTGCGCCAGCTCAAGATCCTCATTGCCTGCGTCGACAATCTGTAAATATGCCGGGTTACCCGATTCCGCCAACTGAATGGGGTAATGAGAGGGTATAAACCGTTCATCTAGTACTTCGGCAGCAACCAGGGCGCCCCCATTCAGCACCAGCTCAATATCGGCCTGATCGGCAAAATCGTTACCGACGTTGCCCGCGGGAGTAGCCGCAAGACAGGAGGCCTCGAGCCCGGCACCGGAGAAAAGGTTGTAATAACTCTCTCTGAACAGGGCCGCACCAGAGGTCGAACACTGGCCGGAACCCGAATATACGGAATGGGACAGGTGAATGGCACCCGCAGCATTGTCAGCTTCAATGGCGCCCACCGCAGCGCCCCCCGCAGAATTAATGAATGTACTATTCAGGATGTACGCTGACACTGTCTCATCAAGCTGCTGCAGATCGATCGCGGCCCCTCGCGCAGCGGAGTTGAGGTTAAAAGTACTATTGATGACGCGAAGATTGCCACCACGGGGCAAGTTTATATCCAGAGCCCCTCCGGAGGATCCCGCCGAATTGGACAGAAAAGTGGAGGAGTCGATGAATATCTCGTGCTTCTGACTTTGCCCGATCATTGAAAGTACGCCGCCATGCACACCGGCCGAGTTCCCGGAAAATTCGGAGCGAAGAATATCCACCGCTCTGCGCAAATCAGAGCTGTAATTGAGATAGATGGCCCCGCCACTGCCACTTGCAGCATTGTCTTTGATCACCACCCCATCCAGCGTCAGGCTGGCAGTGGTAAATATGGCGCCGCCATTATCTGCCGCATTGCCGCCCTGCAGCGTCAATCCCTTTAGCGTCAGATCCGATGACGCCAGAATCACCCTGGACAACCCTGCCGCATCAATAGTGGTCTGATCAAAACCAAGCCCCTCGATATCTACGGACGAACCTTCAACCTCAAGCTGACCATTGAGGGTAATGGTGCCAGCCACATCTATAATGATTCGATCTCTTCCCGTCGAACCCGGGGTACAATCAGGGACAAAGAACGGCGTGTTATCGAAGCTGGCTCTCAATGCCTCACGCAAACTGCAAAGACCGTTAGTGTCTTCCTCGTCAGCCAGTGTGTTGACCAGAATATCCGCCGAGTAAGCAGTCGGTGCCATCAGGAAAGCGGCAGCGAGCAACAGCGATTTCAGCAGGGCGGCCCTCCGGGGAATGCGGAAGATCATCATAAGCAACCCCAGAAACAGACCATTCGCCGCTCCGGACAGGGTGGTAATGTCTTCCTTTTGGGTCAGGCCGGACGCTGGCTGAACCACCACAATAGCACTGGCAGCCGGGTTCTCTCCGGCGAAAGTTGCACCACCAATAGCGGCTTTATCGATAACATAGCGAAACTGGTCCACGCCATGAAAACTGGCCGGCCCTATGTAATGCACCATCGGATAACCCGGAGCTACGACGTCACCATTTGCATCGAGCAGCGTGCCGGCATTATCACCTATAACAATATCAACGGCGCCTCGCTGTGGAGTCAAAACCAGCGTAACACAGCCTGACGTATCATATGCGGGGTCCAGCGGATCCCAGTTATCCGGATCAAACAACGGATCAAGCCTGCGGCAATCAATATCAAGATCACCCAGATCATTGGCGACCACATCAATAACACTGCGCACTCCCTGAATCACCTTCATTTCATCAAGCGTTCCCAGTGCCACCTGCAGCTCCACTGAACCAACATCACAGCGCGATGCCCGATCCTTGCCGCGCTGGTCCTTGCTCTCACATATACTGGGCCCCACGGCGTCCTCCGGGCTGCCAAATCCGAACACAGACGGAGCCGAAAAAGCGCGATCCCGGTTGTTGGGCAGGAAGCCCTTGAAGCCATCATCAAACTCTCGCGGCAGGCAACCCGCACTGCCGGAAAATCCGTTATCTCCGCACTGATATTTCCGGGTCGCGGCAGGTGTCGCCGGGTCTACCCCCATCAACAGGGAGAAGTCCGCCAGAGAATAATCAATTACTTCAAGAGGGTCGTCTGAGGCAAACTCCTCGTCCTGCGGCCCACATGTCTCGTTCATGCTCACCACGTACTGGATAGTGGCGGCATCCAGTGTCACGCTGCCAGGCCCGTCATCCGCAGCGCAATCTCCCCCCGCATTACCCAGCACAGCAGTATTCAGCAAGATATCGCTGGAACTGCTGTCCCCCGGCACAGCAAATGACACCGCTGCACCGTTGTCATTACCCGCAATCGTAAGGTTGTTAAAGGCCATAAATCTGCGAATAGCATTGACGCGTATTGCGGCACCATCTGAAGCCTGATTGCCATACATCGTGCCGTTGGTCAGAAACAGTTGCGGACGTAGCAGCAAGTCCTGGTTATCAAGAAAAACAGCGCCGCCACTCGCCGCAGCCTGATTTCCGATAAAGTGGAACTGCAATCCGCTGATGGTGCCACTAAAGTCCGGAGAAGTTGCGATGGCGCCGCCGTTTACAGCAGCAACATTGTCTTCAAATTTGGCAAGCGAGAAGGTCAGGCTACGGTTGCCTTCAATATAGATTGCTCCGCCATTATCCGCCTGCCCACCCTTCAGCAAGGTACGGCCAGTGAGATCCACAGAACCGGATGCATAAATAAGGCCGCCATTGGCTCCGGAAACCACAGGATCAGTAGCGTTTCCGGCGACTGTAATGCTATCAAGACTCAGCGTCGCGCCGCTGAATACTCTAAAGGCCCTTGTTGCCTCTGCAGCATTGATAACAACATTTTTCTTCGGCTCATTGTCGAATGGAGAATTCTTGCGTGGTTGCAGCGTGACTGTCGGGCTGTTACCGGGGTCCTGCCCTACTTCAATCTCTGCAAGCAGAGTGTACTCAATGGCCGGATCTTCCGAGTCGAGCGGAACTGCATCGAGAAACAGCGCATTAGACAGTGATCCCGCCGGGCACTCAGCCTCTATCAGATATTCCCGGTCTTCCTCATCTTCGAGATTGCCAGGCAGCTGATCGAGAGGCACCTCGTCAACACCTGCCTCGACGGTAATGCGGAATATAACCTGTGCCGACTCCCCTTCCCTGATCAGGCCAGGCTGAGCAGGGGGACTGCCGTCGGCCACCCCTGTCGGGCTGTTAATTGAAAACGGATCTGACAACGGGAAGGCTCCAACAGAGGCATCCTCCACCTCATCGCCATTCAACTTGGTAGAATTTGGCTGGTACACCGAAGCGTAACCACGGTAGCCGGTCAACAGCGGATTCTGATCCGGGAAATCATACGAGATGGCGACATCATTCGCGTCACCACCGCCCACCAGCGCACGGACGGTTATCCGGTACTCGATGACATTTCCTCTGTTTGCCACCAATCGCTCACCAGCGGTCACAAGAAGGCTGCTGCGGGTGATATTGATAACTTTCTTGGTGACCTCAAGGTTGCCGCCGGTGTGCTGAAGGTCGACACCAAGCTGGTCGGTAAACACACCACCTATATGGCCTCGCCGCTCATTAATCGCCAGCATGGCTTCACGCAAGGAACAGAGGCCATCGACACGAATGGCATCCTCGGTCGTGGTGATATCGTAGTTGGTTGCACTCGCCATAACCGGGAGCAGCATCAGGGTGGCTAAGGCGAGACATGCATAACTGCGGTGGAACATGCTTCAACTCCGGCCGTTACCGGCCTGTTCTGGTTGTTATTGTGTGGGACGGGACTATAAAGCCTTATGGCACACAGAGTTAGCGAGAACGAGTGTAGCGGGCCCGGAAACACCGGGCTGTTATAGTTTTGTAAGGCTCAGGTGCCCGGATACAGGCTACGGACAAAGGGTACGGTCAGGCGTCGCTGGCGGGCCATGGCATGCCGGTCCAGCTGCTCCATCAACCCGACCACGGCGGCAGCCGAGCGGGTCCCACGGCTGATCAGGTAACGTGACACATCATCGCCGACCTCCAGCCCGGAGGCCCTGCCCAGCTGACGCATCAACGCCATCAGGCCGTCTTCCGACAGCGACAGCACTCTCCATACCGGCCCTGCCGCCAGACGCGAGATCAGGTCAGGCAAGGCAAACCCGCAATGGGCAGGCGGCGCCGACGCACTGAACAGCACGGACTTGCCGGCATCCCTAACCCGGTTATACAAGTGAAATAGCGCCGCCTCCCAGTCCGGCCGCCCTGCCAGACTATCAATGTCGTCCACTGCCACCAGGTCGAATTGCTCGAGCCCCTCCAGCAGCGCAGGAGAGAGGCCATCCAGCTGCGCGGCTGGCAGGTAGAAGCCACCAGCGCCGGCCTGCCGCACTTTTGCCTCCAGCAGGTGACTCCGACCACAGCCCTGCTCCCCCCAGATAAACAGCTGCTCGCAATCACCGGTGCCAAGCCCGTTCAGGGTTGCCAGCAACAGCTCGTTGCCGGCCGGAATAAAGGATTCCAGACTGGAACCTGCACGCAGCTTCAACGCCAGCGGCAACTGCTCCGGGGCACTCATTTCCTCTGGCCACCCCAGCACAAGCTCACCACATCCGTTGGCTCCGTCAGGGAGCGCTGCGCCTCTACGCATGGTAAAAAGCGGGGATCGAGACTCATCAGCGCGCGCAGCTGATCTGCCTGCCCGGTAAAGTTGAGGTCGAGCAGCAGTTCACTGCCGGCCAAACCAGCCACGCTGAGGTCGCTGACACCGGCCAGACGACCGGCATGCCCGGTGACGCCCTGCCAATCGTCCAGCGACCCGACGCCACTGATCTTCAACCGGTAGCGGACAGGGGCACCGGGGCGGACGATATAGCGCGGTGCTATGCGGGCGGTTACCTGATCGACCAGCGCCGTCAGCACCTCGGCCTCCGTGCTGGCGCTGACTTCACCGCTGTGCTCCAGACTGCCCTGATACATCAGCCGCCAGCGAATCCGCGGGGTCGCACCGGGATACAACACCGCAGCAACGCTGAAGGGGGCTGGGTATCGGGCGGCCGCCCGCTGCAGAACATTGTCAAAGTGACCGCGGATATCAGCAGCTTGAATGCGCCCCTGATCTTCTGCGTCCATTAACGGCAGGGTCACTGGCAAGCCTCGTGCCCGCGCCGCCTGAATCAGGCCCTGTGCGGCCGGATCAGTGCTGGCAGCAGACAGGATCTCGCCTGCGGCACCGCGCTGCACCACCAGCCAGAACAGGGTGTCCGGACGAACCGTGGTCCATACCGGAACGGCAGCCTGCTCCAGCTGGCGCATCAATACCGGAATGGCAAATCTGACCGACAACGCCAACGTTGCCTCGGAGTCGACGCCATCATAGGAGAATTGCTGCACCCAGCGGGACGGGTCGCGGCGCACCGATGCAAGCGCGCTGCGCCCTTCTACCTGTCGATCCCCAGTCAGTCGGACCAGCACCTGATCCAGCGCTTCGGCAAAGGCCCCGGCACGCGCTTCTGCACTTCGGTTGGCCACCGGAACCTGAACATCGCCGAGATCACGGGCCCAGGCCGGCGACAATACGAGCACCATGCCCAGACATGCCATCAGAATTTTCATGCTCTACCGTCTGTTGTTTCCAAGCGCGCCATTATCCACAAGGTCGGCTCTGTGTGCAGCCGCCACCCATCATTGATCGCGCCTGCTGAGATGCCGGCCCGGAATAAACGTTCAAATTCTCCACAATGCATGGCTCAAAGCAGCACTTCCGCTGCTAGAATAGCCGCCCTCGCCCAGCCGGAGTCCCCCATGTCAGAGCAGAAACACCCCCTGAGCTACCGCGATGCCGGAGTCGATATCGATGCCGGTAACGCCCTCGTCAAGCGCATCGGCCCGGTCGCCAAACGCACCAGCCGGCCGGAGGTGATGGGTGGTCTGGGCGGCTTCGGCGCCATGTGCAGAATTCCATCAAAATATCGCAATCCAGTGCTGGTTTCCGGCACTGACGGCGTTGGCACCAAGTTGCGGCTTGCCATGGAACACAACCGGCACGACCACATTGGTGTCGATCTGGTTGCCATGTGCGTCAATGACCTGATCGTCGGTGGCGCCGAGCCGCTGTTTTTTCTCGATTATTACGCCACCGGCAAGCTCAATGTCGATGTCGCTGCCCGTGTGGTAGAGGGGATCGGCCTGGGCTGCGAGCAGGCCGGCTGTGCGCTGGTCGGCGGCGAAACCGCCGAGATGCCGGGCATGTATGAAGGTGATGACTATGACCTGGCGGGCTTCTGCGTCGGTGTGGTGGAAGAAGACCGTATTATCGACGGCAGCAAGGTTCAGGCTGGCGACAAACTGATCGCACTGGGCTCGTCCGGCGCCCATTCCAACGGCTACTCGCTGATCCGTGGCATCCTTGCCCGGAGCTGCGCCGTCGGG
>JBFHPX010000144.1:0-6440 GCA_041592575.1 Alcanivoracaceae bacterium | reverse complement strand
TATCCGGCACGCCACGCAGGGTCAGCTTGGCTTCATCACGGGTAAAGGCAATTCCGGAGATAACCGGCTTTTCCATATCAACCTCTTCATCGACGGTGATCAGGGTCCCGGGACCCTCCTGAAAACTGTGTAGAACCCGCAGCGGCACATTGTACTTGCCAGCAAATTCCACCGAACGGATCTGCAGGACTTTCGAGCCCTGGCTGGCCATCTCCAGCATTTCCTCGAAGGTAATGTGGTCGAGACGGCGAGCACTGTCCACGACCCGCGGATCGGTGGTGTAGACGCCATCCACATCAGTGTAAATCTGGCACTCATCAGCCTTCAGAGCGGCCGCCAGAGCCACCGCTGTGGTATCCGAGCCACCGCGGCCCAATGTGGTGATATTGCCTTCCGGGTCAACACCCTGGAAACCGGCCACCACCACCACGCGACCGGCAGCCAGATCGCCACGCATGCTCTGCTCGTCGATATGCTCGATTCGAGCCTTCATAAACGCGCTGTCGGTACGGATCGGCACCTGCCCCCCGGTAAAACTGCGGGCATCAATACCAAGCTTGTGCAACGCCATCGACAACAATGCGATGGTGACCTGCTCACCGGTGGAGACCAGCACATCCATCTCGCGAGGAGTCGGATCATCATGAATCTGTCTGGCCATACCGATCAATCGGTTGGTCTCGCCACTCATGGCGGAAACCACCACCACGATCTGATGACCTTCGGACAGGAAGCGGCCGATCTTATCTGCCACCGCCTGAATACGTTCGACGGTCCCCACCGAGGTGCCGCCGTATTTCTGCACTATCAGGGCCATAGGGTTCCACTTGGGTCAGAGTTGATACGGGCTGATGCCCCGTAAAAAAGCGGCGCCACTGTACCATCAGTCGCGCCGCCTTGCATGTGGACCGGTTGTCAGCCCTGGCTGCGAATCCAGTCCGGCACGGCTTCCAGTGCCTTCGGCAGGGCCGCCAGATTGGTACCGCCACCCTGCGCCATATCGGCGCGGCCACCGCCCTTGCCGCCCAGTTGCTCCGACACCCTGCGGGCCAGTTCACCGGCATTGAAGCGCTCGGTCAGGTCCTTGGTGACACCGGCGACAACACTGATCTTGTCACCCTCCACTGCCGCCAGCAGGATCACCGCCGAACCGAGTTTGTCCTTGAGCTTGTCCATGGCAGTACGCAAGGTCTTGCTGTCGGCGCCATCGAGCTGGGCGGCCAGTACATTGACGCCATTGACGTCCTGCACCTGACTGCTGAGATCGTTGCCGGTGCCGGAAGCCAGTTTCTGCTTCAGCCGTTCGATTTCCTTCTCCAGCTCGCGGCTGCGACTGACCAGCTGCTCAAGCCGTTGCGGCAACTGATCAGCGGAAGCTTTCAAAACAGCAGCGCTGTCGCTGACCAATTGCGACAGACGCCGCACTTCTGCGAGAGCGCGCTCGCCGGCCACCGCTTCAATGCGACGCACCCCGGCGCTACTGGCGCCCTCGGAGACAATCCGGAACAGGCCGATATCACCGGTGCGGGCAACATGAGTACCGCCGCAGAGTTCCTTGGAAAAACCATCTGCACCCATGGTCAGGACACGCACCTGGTCATCGTACTTTTCACCGAACAATGCCATGGCACCGGCCTTGCGGGCAGCCTCAATATCCATCAGCTCGGTGCTGACCGGCACGTTGGCGAGAATCTGGCGATTGACGATCGCTTCAATCTCGGCAATTTGCTGCGGCTTCACCGCCTCGCCATGGGAGAAATCAAAACGCAGATACTCGGCATTGACCAGCGAGCCTTTCTGGCTGACATGCTCGCCGAGCACCTCGCGCAATGCGGCGTGCATCAGGTGCGTCGCGGAATGGTTTCGCATAATCGCACGGCGGCGCTGTTCATCCACATGCGCGGCAAGACGGTCGCCAACTTTCAGGCTGCCCTGCTCCAGCACACCGATATGCAGATGCGCCTGCTGACGTTTACGGGTATCGGCAACAACAAAGCGAGTGCCATCATTGGTGAGCACACCGGTATCGCCAACCTGGCCACCGGACTCGGCATAAAAAGGTGTGTTTGACAGCACCACCATGCCGTCTTCGCCGGCAGCCAGCGACGGCACTGCCTCACCATTGCGATACAGCGCCACCACTTCCGACATATCGGCCAGACGGTCATAGCCGGAGAAATCGCTGACTGCATCAACCTGAAGGCGGTCGTTGTAGTTGCTGGCAAAGGCATCGGCACCACGGGAGCGGGTGCGCTGCTGTGCCATGCAGGCCTCAAAGCCTTCCATGTCCAGCGTCAGACCACGCTCGCGCGCGACGTCATTAGTCAGATCCACCGGAAAACCGTGGGTATCGTAGAGGACAAAAACCACTTCACCGGGAATGATTTTGCCGGAAAGACCGGCAACCGCCGATTCGAACACCTTCATACCATCGGCTAACGTGCGGGCGAACTGTTCCTCCTCCGCGAGCAAGGCTTTCTCGATCCGTGCCTGCGCTTCTTTCAGCTCTGGATAGGCCACACCCATTTCCACCACCAACGCTTTGGTTAGCTTATGGAAAAACGGTTTGTCCTGACCCAGCTTGTGGCCATGGCGCAGGGCGCGACGGATGATCCGGCGCAATACATAACCGCGCCCCTCATTGGATGGAATCACACCGTCGCAGATCAGGAAGCCGGCAGAACGAATATGGTCGGCAATCACGCGCAGGGATTTCTCTTCCATATCCCTGCAACCGGTGGCCTCCGCCGCCGCTTTCAGCAGGGCCTGGAACAGATCGATCTCGTAGTTGGAATGGACCTGCTGCATCACCGCTGAAATACGCTCAAGGCCCATGCCGGTATCGACACTCGGCTTCGGTAACGGCTTCAGCTCACCATCCGGCTGGCGGTCAAATTGCATGAACACCAGGTTCCAGATCTCGATAAATCGGTCGCCGTCTTCCTCCGCAGAGCCTGGTGGGCCACCCCAGATTTCCTCGCCATGATCATAAAAAATTTCCGTGCAGGGACCGCACGGACCGGTATCACCCATGGTCCAGAAATTATCCGAAGCGTAAGGCGCACCCTTGTTGTCACCGATGCGGATGATGCGATCCTTCGGCACGCCCATATCGTTGGACCAGATATGGAAGGCCTCATCATCGCTGGCATAGACCGTCACCATCAGCTTGTCTTTCGGAATATTCATCCATTCCGGACTGGTCAGAAACTCCCAGGCAAAGCGGATCGCGTCATGCTTGAAGTAATCGCCAAAGCTGAAGTTACCGAGCATTTCAAAGAAGGTGTGATGCCGAGCGGTATAGCCGACATTCTCAAGATCGTTATGCTTGCCACCGGCACGAACGCAGCGCTGACTACTGACTGCACGAACGTAGCCGCGCTTCTCTCGACCAAGGAACAGGTCCTTGAACTGGTTCATCCCCGCGTTGGTAAACAACAGGGTCGGATCGTCATGCGGCACCAGCGAACTGCTGGCAACAACGGCGTGGCCCTGACGGGCGAAGTAATCGAGAAAGGCCTGGCGAATGTCAGCACTCTTCATGGGATCGGGGCGTCCGGCTGGCAAAAAGAAAGCCGGGAGTATACCTGCCCGCTGCTTTTGTGACGATGGTCCGGGTCGTAGCCGGGTGGGGATTGTCGTGGTTGCCGGGCTGGCAGCCGGGATAGCCGGCTTCAGTCATCCAGCTCCCGCAGCTCCAGTGCGTGGAAGCACTGCTCGCCGGTAAAGCCCCGGTACTGAAGGTATCGCAGCTGCCGGGCCTTTTCTTTCTGGTCAGTTACCGGTTTGCGGCCAAAACGGCGTTCGCGCAGCGCTCTGGCCTGGGCAAACCAGTCAATATCAAGGCTGGACAGAGCCTGATCAATCAGCGGCGCGGCAATGCCACGCTGTTTCAAATCCTGCCTGAGCCGCAGCAGGCCATGCCCGCGGTCAACGGCAGAGCGGATCAGTATCTCCAGATAGCGGGACTCATCAAGGAAGCGATGCTGTTCCAGCCAGTCCAGCACCGCAGCAACATCCACTTCCTCGCCGAACTTGCGCCGCAGTTTGCGGGTGATCTCGCTGCGGGAGTAATCGCGCCGCCCCAGCCAGTCGAGGGCGGCACGACGCATTTCCGCCTGCAGGTCAGTCATCGGCCTCAGCAGTCACTTCCTCGGAGGCCGAGGCAACGACCGGCATGGCCAGCATCTGGGCCCGGATTGCTGCCTCGATCTCCTCGCGGACAGCCTGATTTTCCTTCAGATAATCGCAGGCATTGGACTTACCCTGACCGATCTTGTCACCCTTGTAGGCATACCAGGCACCGGACTTGTCGACCAGACCAAGCTGTACGCCCATATCGATAATCTCGCCAAGAACGTTAATGCCATGGCCGTAGAGAATCTGGAACTCGGCCTGACGGAACGGTGGCGCCACCTTGTTCTTGACCACCTTGACCCGGGTTTCGTTACCGGTGACCTCGTCGCCCTGCTTGACCGCGCCAATACGGCGGATATCCAGCCGTACCGAGGCATAGAACTTCAGTGCGTTACCCCCGGTGGTGGTTTCCGGGTTACCGAACATGACGCCGATTTTCATCCGGATCTGGTTGATAAAGATCACCAGACAGTTGGCATTCTTGACCGAACCGGTGATCTTGCGCAGCGCCTGACTCATCAGACGGGCCTGCAGACCAACGTGGGAATCACCCATCTCGCCTTCGATTTCCGCCTTCGGCACCAGCGCCGCCACCGAATCAACGATGATCACGTCTACCGCACCGGAGCGCACCAGCATATCGGTGATCTCCAGCGCCTGCTCGCCGGTATCCGGCTGCGAGACGATCAGATCATCCAGCTTCACACCCAGTTTTTCAGCATAGTCCGGGTCAAGTGCGTGCTCGGCGTCGACGAAGGCGCAGTTGGCGCCTTGCTTCTGGGCCTGAGCAATCACCGACAGGGTCAGCGTGGTTTTACCCGAAGACTCAGGGCCATAGATTTCAACAATACGCCCCTTCGGCAGGCCACCAATACCCAGTGCCACATCCAGCCCCAGCGAGCCGGTGGAAATGGCCGGAATACGCTCACGCTTCTGGTCACCCATGCGCATGACGGAACCCTTGCCGAACTGACGTTCAATCTGGGCCAATGCGGCGGTCAGGGCCTTGCCTTTGTTCTGATCCATGATGGATTCCCTCTGCTGGTCGCTTGTGCGAATGAATGTCGGCTGACAGTGCGGCCGGTGACGCCAATCAGACACCAACACCCGACCACTGTCAATATGGACAGTATTATGCCGATCCCGGAAATGATCGCAAGGGCTATCCGCCCAATCGCGCTATCAGCCCTTGCAGCGCCCGAATGACAGTCTGTTCCCGCACTGACTGTCGGTCTCCGTGAAGCAGAAAACACTCTGCCTCGGCGTAGCCGAGCTTCTGCCCCCAGGCCACCCAGACCGTGCCCACCGGTTTGTCGACCGTGCCGCCATCAGGCCCGGCAATGCCGGAAACGGCGATGGAAAGATGCGCTCTGGAGCGCTGTATCGCGCCCTTGGCCATCTCCAGCACCACTTCCTCACTGACCGCGCCGAACCGGCTCAGAGTGTCCGCAGACACCCCCAGCATTTCCTGTTTGGACTGATTCGAGTAACTGACATAACCGCGCTCAAACCAGGCCGAACTGCCCGCCACGGAGGTAATCGCTTCGGCGATCCAACCCCCGGTGCAGGACTCCGCCGTGACCAGCATGATCTTCTGCCGGGCGACAAGACGGCCGGCTCGTTCGGCCAGAACGTGAATCTGATTGTCCATGAAACTCCCGCAGACAGAAGGTGTGTAGATGAGGGCGAACGCCGCCTATATGATGAGCCTCTTTTTTTTCCGCGCAAGGAGGAGTCGGTGTCGGCAGAGCTCAGTCAGCACACCCCGATGATGCAGCAGTGCGTGTTCCTTGATTTTCAATGACTTAATTTGTTTTAGAGGGTGAAAAGCTATACTAAAAGCTATACCAGCGCGCCGGATTTCCATGAGTATCTGCGAACCATAGCGAACGAACTTTTGCCGTTTCCAGACAGATTGCAAAGCAATCTCAAGACAACTCGCTCAGGCAGCAACAAAACGGCTTAACATCATCCGGCCAGAATATCCCACACGGAAATTTTGCGCTGGGACACAGCCGGTAAGAGATCATCCAGGGGCGAATCAAATCGCCCTGATTACAAGGAATAATCATGTCGTCTGTTTACTGGTTTCCCCTTGCCGCATTACTGGAAATTGCCGGCTGCTTTTCATTCTGGGCATGGCTCAGGCTGGACAAGTCTGCCCTCTGGCTGATTCCCGGCATGCTGGCTCTGGCCGGCTTCGCCTGGGCGCTTACCCAGATCGAAGCGAGCTTTGCTGGTCGCGCCTACGCAGCCTACGGCGGCGTTTACATCATCGCATCCTTGCTATGGGGCGCCGTGGT
>JBFHPX010000143.1:0-6587 GCA_041592575.1 Alcanivoracaceae bacterium | reverse complement strand
GCGGCTCATCCATTCCCTGAGCCACTGCCTGAACCAGTAGCGGCCCTGCTTCACCGTCAATATGAAACAGCCCCTTGAAACGCAGCAGATAGCGGGCACCTTCACCAAGCAATTGTTCCAGCGCACGCATTAACGCCCAGCGTTCAAGCGGCATTTTCAGCCGCAAACTGGCCGCTCGAATATTGCTGTGACGGGTCACCGTCGGCGCCAGTAGCGGCGCAGGCTCCGGCGGCGCGGAGATACCGCTGAATTTCGTCAGCGCCGGTAAACCGGTGACCCGGCATCGGGCCAGCGCGGCATCGTCAAGCAAATGGCCGGGCAGCCGACCAGGCTGCACCGCTTCTATACGCGCAGAACGGTTCAGTGCTTCAAGCTCGGCGCGAAAATCTGACAAGGCCTGCTCCCGCACCTGATCGGCACGGGTCATCAGCAGGATATCAGCCACCAGCACCTGCTCAATGACTTCCGGAAACTGGCGCAGACCAGCCGTACCACGAGATGCATCCACAGTGGTCAGCACCGCAGCAAAGCGATAATGACGCCGGAGGAAGCTGTCGCGCGTCAGGGTTTCAATCAGACCCCAGGGATCGGCAGCCCCGGTGGTTTCAATAATCAGTCGGGAAAATGCCGGGACACTGCCGGCGCGGCGCGACATCCACAAATTGCGCAACGTACTGTTCAGGTTGCCTCGCACAGTACAGCAGATGCAGCCGCCCGCCAGTAATGTCACCGGCACGGACTGATCCTCAATCAACTGGTCATCAATGCCGACGTCGCCAAGTTCGTTGATCACCAGGGCAGAGTCAGGGTAGTGCGGTAACAACGCATTCAACAGTGTGGTCTTGCCACTACCCAGAAATCCGGTCAACAGGAATACCGGTATGCGCTGATCTGTCATAGTGAAATCTCCCGGCCTGGAGCAAGCTGCCCCGTTATTATGCGTCACCGGGACGGGAACCGGGCAGCGCCATGAACGTCGAAGCTGGATTGAAAAAGGAGACCACTATGTCTGGCATTCGCCGATTTCACCACCCGGCATTGGCCGGCTTTATCCTGCTCATGATCGGCGCAGTAGCTCTGGTGGCCTGCTCCGAGCCGCCTGAGACAAACAGCCCGGAAAGCATTGACGTGATCATCCCGACGATATCCGGGGACGCTGTCAGCCGCACCGGACTTTACGTGTTGTTCGCTGACTCGGCTCGCTTCACTGACTGCGCCAGCGGTCTTAGTCTACCGGTGGCAGCCGATGCCGGCGGCCTGGAACTTGAGCGCGCCTACACGCAAACCGACCGTACCCCGCAACAGGCCATGCTGGTGGAGATCATTGGCAGCGAAAAGGTCAGACCTGGCATCGAACAAGGCACCCGGTTGCCACACCTGATCGTCGAACAGCTGATTCGTGTCAGCCCGGCAGAGAGCTGCCCGCAGGAATAATGCTGACTCGTGTCGGTGGCACAATACTTGCCCCAATCTAGGATTCCACAACTGACATGGAGCGACAGATGGCAAAGGTTCATGTACTGCAGCACGTTGCCTTCGAAGACCCCGGCGCGATCACACCCTGGCTGCTGGAGCGCGGCCATCGCGTCAGCACCACCCATCTCTATCGGGGAGAACCACTGCCCTGCGTCGACGATGTCGATTGGCTGATCATCATGGGCGGTCCCATGGGAGTGCATGATGAGGCAGATCTTCCCTGGCTTGGTGCGGAAAAGGGCTTTATCCGCGCCTGCATAGATAATGACAAAACCGTGCTGGGCATCTGCCTTGGCGCGCAGCTGATCGCCGATGTCATGGGCGCACAGGTACGCCGCAATGAGCAAACCGAAATCGGCTGGTTCCCGGTCAGCGCCGTCGGCTCACATCCGCTGGCAGAAATATTCTCGGAAAGCCCTGTCGTGCTTCACTGGCATGGAGATACCTTTGCCATTCCCACCGGCGCTGAACATCTATGCCGCAGCAGGGCCTGCGAGAATCAGGCATTTCTGCTAGGCGACAAAGTGCTGGGCCTGCAGTTCCATCTGGAAACCACCGCGCAGGGATTGGCAGACCTGTGCGCCGATTGCAACCAGAACCCCGGCACCGGGGAATGGATACAGACAGCGGCGGAGATGGCCCGAAATCCGGCTCGGTTTCTGTCGACCAAGCCACTGCTTGCGGCAGTGCTGGAGTATCTGGACGGAACCTTGATGTGCACCCGGGACGCCAGCCACATGCCGTCAGGTTAATCCTGCGTCAGCGCCTCAAGACGGGCGACCTTGTCGCGCCATAGCTGCGCCACCCAATCATGCATGTACTGGCGAAAGACCGGGTCATTCTCATAATCGCCCTGCCATAGCGCAGGCTGCAGCTCACGTGTGCAGATATCCACCCGAACCCGATCCACCTTACCGGACAGCAGCGCCCAGAACCCTGGCGCCTGACCACCGTCATACACCACCGTCACGTCCAGCAGCGCATCAATCTGCTCGCCCAACGCCGCCAGCACGAAGGCAATGCCGCCGGACTTTGGCCGTAGCAAGTACTGATAGGGTGATTGCTGGGCAGCCTGCTTGGCTGGGGTAAAGCGCGTACCCTCAAGATAATTGACAACGGTCACGGGCAAATCGCGGAATTTCTCACAGGCGGCGCGGGTAATCGCCAGGTCCTGACCTTTCAGATCCGGACGGCGGGCAAGAAACTCTTTCGAATAGCGCTTCATGAAAGGGTAATCCAGCGCCCAGAATGCCAGACCGAGAAACGGCACCCAGATCAGCTCTTTCTTCAGAAAGAATTTGAAATACGGTGTCTTCCTGTTGAAGGCCTGAATCAGCGCAGGAATATCAACCCAGCTTTGATGATTGCTGATCACCAGATAGGACGCATCCCGGCGCAGCTTTTCTGCACCAGTGATTTCCCAGCGGGTCGGCGTCATCAGCGCAAAAACTGCCTTGCAACCCTCTGCCCAGGTTTCTGCCACCCACATTACCCAGCGGGACAGCATGGCGCGGGAGCGACGGGTGGGCATCACCAGCTTGAGTAATGCCAGCAACAGCAACGGGCCGATTAACAGAAGGGTATTCAGCAACAACAGCAGGGTCGTGGTCAGCCCGGTCAGGATGGACAGCACGGCAAGGCTCCTCCATGGAATGCCGCTGCATCATAACCAAGCCCCCGCAGAGGCGCCAATTCTGTGAAGCGCAGCTGACAGGGGCCTGTATCCTGACCTTGGTATCAACCAGCGAGGCGGGTTTTTCTCGCTTCCGCCACACCGGAAACGGCATTCAGCACCGCCTGAATCGTTGCCGAGGTGGTATCGTCCGCCAGCGCTGCAGCGCTGACCATCTGGCCATCCACCTGCATGCGGACGCAGGCCAGCGCATTCGAGGCGGTGTTGTCGCCAAGCGAGAACTCATCAAACGACTCCACCCGGATCTCGATACCCTGCTCCGCCGCCAGCGCACTGACCAGCGCCGACACCGCACCATTGCCTTTCGCGACCAGTGCCCGGGAGGGCTGACCGGGACCACCCACCGACAGGCTGGCCTCAACCACATCACCGCTGCGGTGCAGATCGTACCCCTGCAGCTTCCAGCCATCGCGAATGCTCAGGTAGTGCTGATTGAACAACTGGTGGATCCGGGCGCCGTTGATCTCACCGCCGTCAGACTCTGCTTCACGCTGGACGATTCTTGAAAACTCCACCTGCAGCCAGCGCGGCAAGGTAATGCCGTAATCACGCTCCAGCACATGCACCACGCCGCCCTTGCCGGATTGCGAGTTGATCCGCACCACTTCCTCGTAACGACGACCAACATCGGCGGGATCAATCGGCAGGTAAGCCACTGCCCAGATATCGCCTTCGTTATAACGCGCCAGGCATTTGCGAATCGCATCCTGATGGCTGCCGGAGAACGCCGCATAAACAAATTCACCGGCATACGGGTGACGCGGGTGCATGCGAATATCAGTGACTTCCTGCACCACTTCGACGATCTCTTTCATCCGTGAGAAATCCAGCTGCGGATCAATACCCTGCGAATACAGATTCATCGCCATGGTGATCAGATCCATATTGCCGGTGCGCTCGCCATTACCCAGCAACGTGCCTTCAATGCGATCCGCGCCGGCCATCACACCAAGCTCGGCTGCGGCCACCGCACAACCACGGTCGTTATGGGTGTGCAGACTGATGCGCACATGCTGGCGCTGTTGCATGGTGTCGATCACAGTTTCGACCATGTCGGCGAACACGTTAGGCGTACTCATCTCCACCGTGGCCGGCAGATTGATGACTACCTTCTGGCCCGTCTGCGGCTGCCAGACATGATTCACCGCATCAATCACTTCCACGGCATAATCAATTTCAGTGCCAGTGAAGGACTCCGGCGAATACTGGAAGGTCCAGTCGGTTTCCGGGTATTGCCGAGCGTAGTGTTTGACCCACTCGGCACCGCGAACAGCAATCTCCCGGATGCCGTCACGACCCAGACCGAACACTTGCTCACGTTGCACCGTCGAGGTGGAGTTGTAGACATGCATCACCGCGCTCTTCGCGCCCTTCAGGCTCTCGAAACTGCGGGCAATCAGATCTTCGCGGGCCTGAGTCAGCACCTGCACGGTAACGCCGTCAGGAATCCGGCTCTCTTCGATCAGCGCCCGGACAAAATCAAAGTCGGTCTGGCTGGCCGCCGGAAAGCCCACCTCGATTTCCTTGAAGCCGATATCCACCAGCAGCTGGAACAGCTTTTTCTTCTGAGCCACCGACATGGGTTTGACCAGCGCCTGATTGCCGTCGCGCAGGTCCACCGCACACCAGTCCGGGGCGCGACTGATTACCTGATTCGGCCAGCGGCGGTCGCGCCTGGCCATCGGTGCATAGGGGCGGTACTTGCGATGATCGAACGCCATGTCGGTCTCCTGAAAGTGGCAGGCCCCGGCGGATAGTGACGGGGCCTCGTATTTGCGGCTGGCCAGATCCCTTGTGAGCACCTGACAGGCCGAGCCGGCGGCTTACTTGTGATACTCCGGCGGCGACAGGACACATTCTGGCCAAGAAACCGCGCAATGTGCTTGCAAATATCACTTATTTGGCGCTCCATACGGATATATATTGCGCGCTAACCACCAATAAAGACGATTTATTGCCAATATGGCCAGAACCCCGCACAAACTGGACCGATACGACCGGCAAATCCTCGACGCCCTGCAGGCCGACGGCGGCCTGACCAATCAGGAGCTTGCCGAGCGGGTCGGCCTGTCGCCCTCGCCCTGCTCACGCCGGGTCAAGGCGCTGGAAGAAGCCGGCATCATCCGCGGCCGTACCACCCTGTTGAACCAGAAGGCGCTCGGTCTGGACCTGACCGTGATCCTGCAAATCAGCATGGATCGCCACACCCCCGAGCGTTTCGAGAACTTTGAGCGTACAGTGCGCGGCTTCCCGGAAGTGCAGTACTGCTATCTGGTCACCGGTCAGGACGCCGACTACCAGCTCAAGGTGGTGGTGCCGGACATGGATGCCTACCAGCAGTTCCTGCTTGGCAAGATCACCCGGATTGAAGGCGTCAGTGGCGTGCATTCCAGCTTTGTGATGCGCAAAGTGATAGATTCAACCGCAGTGCCCCTCGAGTATCTGACACCTAGCTGACAGGAGGAGCTTGTCTGTGAAAACGCCTAAACGCCTGCTGCCATTGCAGGAAGAAGGCCTGATCGACGAAGTGCTGGTGCAGCTGAAAAGCGGCAAGGAAGCGACCGTCTATCTGGTGCGTTGCGGCGACGAAATTCGTGCCGCGAAGATGTACAAGGACGCCGCCCAGCGCAGCTTCAAACAGGCGGCGGTGTATCTGGAAGGCCGCAAGACCCGCAACACCCGCGACGCCCGCGCCATGGCCCGTGGCTCAAAGTTCGGCAAGCGCGTCACCGAGGAAGGCTGGCAGAACGCTGAGGTCGATGCCCTGTATCGGCTTGACGCTGCCGGCGTGCGTGTTCCAAAACCCTATGGCTGCTTTGATGACGTGCTGCTGATGGAGCTGGTCACTGATGATGAAGGCAGTGCTGCACCGCGTCTTTGCGAACTGGTTTTCAGCGAAGAAGAAGCTATTGAGCTGCATCACGAACTGATTCAGGAAGTGGTGCGCATGCTCTGTGCCGGCCTGATTCATGGCGACCTTTCCGAATACAACATCCTGATGGACCCCTATGGCCCGGTGATTATTGATCTGCCCCAGGCCATCGACGCCGCCGGCAATCCGCATGCAAAGATGATGCTGATGCGTGACGTCCAGAATCTGGCGGATTTTTTCGGCCAGTTCGCCCCGCAACTCAAACAAGCCCGCTACGGCCTGGAAATCTGGGACCTGTATGAAAGCGGCGAGCTGACGCCGGAATCCGCATTGACCGGCGAAGCCGAGGAAGACCTGCATGAAGCGGACCTGGTCAGCGTATTGCGCGAGATTGAAGATGCCCGTCTTGAGGAGGAAGCCCGGCTGGCGCGAATGAACCCGCAGGATGATGACTACTAGCATCCATACAACCAACTAGAGGAGCCGATTTATGTTGATGAATTTCCTGTATATCGCAGTGGGAATTGGTCTGCTTTTTGTCGGCGG
>JBFHPX010000142.1:0-6588 GCA_041592575.1 Alcanivoracaceae bacterium | reverse complement strand
GAGCAGATCATCATGAATGAGCTGATTGCCGCTCAGGGGCAGCCGGTGGATATCGGCGGTTACTATCAGCCTGATCCGGAAAAAGTGACGGCAGCCATGCGACCAAGCCCGACTCTCAACAGGATTATCGATTCTGCCTTTAAATAGTTGTGCAAATATGGCCCCTGCATTTGACTAAGGCGCAGATGCAGGGGACTAGCGGACCAGCATTTTCGCCAGCGTGCTGACAAGGGCCTGCTCCATTGCGTCGGCGTCAGCGGCTTTGCCAAATGCCGCTTCGGCACTGAAGTAACCAAACAGAGTGCTTTGTACCACCATCGCCAGCACCTGCGGGTCGGCATCGAGTAGCTCGCCACGCTGGATGCGCCCCTGGTAACTGTTCGCCACTGCCTCTGTGGCCTGACTGACAAAGGCATCGCGCAATCGTTTGATCAGGGCCGGAAAGTGATCCGCTGCCCGAGTAAGCAGACTGATCAGGGTCGCGTTCTGTCGCAGTCCGATCAAGGTCAGCTGGAATTGCTGTCGGAGCGCCTGCTGTATATCGGTTTCCGGGTTGTAGAGCGCATCCTGTTCCATGGCCCGGCGGGATTGGGCCCGTTCGATTTCACGCTCTATGATGGCCTCCAGCAATGCCTCCTTGTCGGGGAAGTGGCGGTAGAAACTGCCGCTGCCGGATTTCAGTCCGACGGATTCCTCCAGTTCGCTCACCGTAACGCCCTCCACGCCCTTCCGGGCAAACAGCCTCAGGCCGGCGTCCAGCAGGCGCTGGCGGGTTTGCCCGCGCGGTTTACGGCCGCTGACAGCGGTCGTCGCTTTTGATTGTGTCATCAAGTGCCCTGTGCACAGCCGAGTGATGGCCATGATGGTCATGCCGTTCAGGCCATTATGCAAGACCGATCTTGCACCCTGCCGTAAGGCAAGAATAGTCTTGCATATAAGATAAAACATGACTAATACCAATTACTTAGAATAATCAAAATGGAGGTGTGCGATGCGGTGGTGTGGATCAGTGCTACAAAAACGCTGGATCAGTCTGCCGGCAGGCCTGGCCGGGCTGTTGCTGGTCACCGATGCACTCGGCATGGCCAGGGTGCCACCTCCGCAGCGGCCGGAGCCGCCGCTGATCATGCGCGACATGGCCAGGATCAATGACCAGTTTCAGTTCACCAGCCCGATTATTCCCGGTAATCGGACCACCATGGATGGCCGGGTGGCGCTGGTGGCGGAGGGTGGTGCCGGACGCGAGGAGAGCCCGATACTGCGCCATCTGATTTTTTCGCTGCACGCCCCGGAGCGTGTCGGCAGCCCGATCATGACTGGACCGGCAGGCGCGAAGATCCTTGGCGCTGGCAAGCCTGTCATGGTGCCGGTACCTTCGGTGATTCCGGCTGGTTTGCCGTTGGTAAATTACAATTACCACCACACCATTTGTGATGCCACGCCGGAGTTTTTCACAGCGGCGGAAAAACCCAATCCCTATACCTGTGGTGCTGGCGGTCAAAATGACTGCTATGACGTCACCATCATTACTTCAACCAGTGTGCTGTTGACCACATCACTGTGGGGGACGCCGGCACGGATTGAAGTGGCGGACCCGAAAACCCCGGCGGCGCGCATCGTTGATGTGAGTCTGGGGGAAACCGTGCGCGGCGCCACCTTGCATAGTTCGCCGAACCTTAATGAGCCAGTGGTCACCGAGGACGGGCGGTTGCTAACGGGGCGGCGTGGCGGTTTCGCGCGGCTGTGGACCAACCCCAATACCGGGCATACAGGAGTCTACGGTCATGATCTCGTTTATTCGGTACTACCGGATCATGCCGAGCCCTGCGATGTGACAGGCTGGAAGGATTTTCATCCCATCTCCCATGCACCTTATGACCCGAACATGGTGGGTCGCTACGGCCTGGCGGATTATCCGTTCCGCGATACCGAGGGCAACTATATCGCTGATGGCGATGACATGGGTGGCACCTATCCCTGGGTCGATCGCAAGGGTGACAACGTGTTCATGTCAGGGATCGGTGCGCGCCTGAGTGAAGAAAAAGCCGATCGCTTTCCACGCCGTTGCGCCCAGGCTGGCGCCAGTTGTGACAGTTACGAGCAGCCCAAGGATTATGACCGAGGGCAAATGGTTGGTGGTGCCTGGACTCACGGAAAGTTTGTGTTACTGGATGCCCAGATCAATCATGTGGATTGGGCTGTGGGAGTCGCGCCGCAGGCGCACTTCGATGTCGATCTTTACCGTAATGCTGCCGGGGCGGATGTCAGCGTGCGCGTAGGTGGCGGCCGATTTGTGATGCCGTTGCGGAAGGATATGGTGCCGCACTATCCGGCCGGCTATTCCTTTAACCCGAATATTCTCGATTCGGTGCAGAACATCTTTAATTACCACCATAACCTGAAAACCATCACTCCCCAGGATGTGGTCTGGTTGATGAGCAATGGCGTCGCCACTGATGAAATTGCCTTTGATGACTACCTGTATTTTGATGCGCTGATCATTTCCAACATGCAGGCATCCATCACTCAGGGGCCGGTAAACGTCAACAGTGGCCGCACGCCGCACTATCGTGATGGTAACAAGCGCAATCTGCATCAGGGCATCGTGCCAGTGTTCAATATTTATGAGGGCGGCTCGGAAGAGATTCATATCCAGAATGCGGCCACCTCGCTGCAGTGGAAAACACCTGCGTACGGAAGAGTCGAGCAGGGCAGCAGCCGGATTGAGCCGGTGGCAATGGGTGGCATCAAGGGTAAGGGTTTCTGGCTTGATGGCAGCAACCGGATCAATTATTCCGTGCCGGACCAGCGTAACAAGGCGATTGCTGATTACCCCTGGTATATCAGCCTGTTCGTGGATCCCCGGCTGGCGAGTAATGAGGGCAAGCCGGTAACGCTGGTGCAGTTTCCGGATGGCAGCGAAATTCGTGTGCTGGCATCCAGTGGTAGCGTGCGCCGCGTCCAGTATCTCAGGGGCACCACGTTGATGGCTGATATCGGCGTGTTCGCCAAATCCGGTTGGCGTCATCTGGCCTGGCAGCTTGAGCCGGGCAATCGTACCGTGACGATGCTGGTGGATGGCTTCCCGCGCCACCGGAAAACGTTTTCCGAGCCGCTCTTCCAGATGCAGCGTGGCGCCCTGATTGTCGGTGGCACCGGCAGTCCGTCATCTTCGTTCCGCGGCTGGCTGGACGACTTCAAGGTGCTGGCACAAAAGCCCAATCCTGAAGTGGCCTGCAATCATGCCCGAGGCACCCTGGTAGCCATCGATTATCAGCAGCAGTGGTTCAACACTGCGGGACAATACCCTGACTGGGCGCATCAGGATGTGGCCCGGGTGGCCGGCGGTGACACCGCCGGCAGTGGTAAATACGCCTGCTTCCACGATTACCGCCAGGACTGGGGCGCACATCTGGCAAATATTCCCGATGGTACCCGGGGGCTGCGGGAAACAATCAATTTCCCGGAGGGACCGCTGCGCTATGGCCAGCCGCGTCCGGACTCCACCAGCAATGCGTTCTGTCTGAGCTGTCACCATGATGCCGGCAAGGGCGGCCTGACGGTCGAGGCACTGGCCTGGCGCCCGATCAATGTCGAAGACGATGAACGTCGCCAGCCAAGTCAGCCGCCGCAGCGGGTTTTCGGTAATCTTCCTGCGAACTGGATTGCGCCAGGTCATGGCCCGGGCAGTCCGAATACATCTGATGTGGCGCCGGCGCAGGGCGCAAAAATAGACCAGTGGGTGTTGCCGCGCTGATCACAGAGCCGGGGTCTCGCTGTTGGCAGTGTCAAACACATGCCAGCGGCCGGGAACCCCGGCGCCACGTTAACTGACAGGCATGTAGTGGGTGTCGCTACGGCAAGCTGCCTTCGGCAGATAGCTTTTCCAGAAACTCCAGTCGTGGTTGGGTGGCGGGATCCTGATAGGGCTCGTCACTGTAGCTGTCGAGCGGGAAGCCGTTAACCGGATAACTCTCGGCTTGCGAGCTGCCATAGCGGGTTTGTTCTCCGGGAGCCGCCGGCATCCGCATCAGATTGATATCCGTCAGCACATAGGGGCCCGGCAGATTTTGTTCTATCAACGTCGTGCCGTGCACCTTCAGTATGCCGGTGACATTGCCGGTCGATAGCGGGAAAGTACTGTTCAGGTGGGCCACCGGTTCACCGCGCTGAGTGAAAAGGTTCGCCTGCAGCCGATACATACCTGGGTCCATCACCTGAAAAAATGCCGGGATAACCAAGTGAGTTCCATCATTGTAAGCGGCACCAATCGCATCGAGACTCGCCGTGCTTTGAAAGATTTGTATCATCGTCGATGCGCTGGAGCTCTGTCCGTCTGACAAGGTAAGGAGCGCCGCGACTTCAGCTTCGGAGTTTGCGAACGGCGAAAGTGCGGCGGATGGAATCGTTGCCGCGAAGGTGTCGACGTTGCCCTGCGCGCTGGTCTTAATCAGCAAAACAGGGGGACTGCTGGCGTTCCGGGAGCGGATCAATGCTTGCACTGCCGTCGCCTTGAGTGGCGGAGCGGACGAACCGCTTCCGTCGCTGACGACAATTACCTGTACTGGCAGGTCACGGTTGCTATCGACAATATAGTGAGGCAATTCGATGCTGACCCGAAGTGACGGCGCATTCGACAGTGGTCGTTCTTCCGGAACAAACGCGCGCGGATTAAGTGCACTCCAGTCGTTGTTGGTCAGCGGTTGCGAGTATGTCGGGAAGCGGCTGGTGCGCTGGTAGGCACTGGCAATCTCTGCCAGCTGCTCTTGCATGGGACTTTCCGGTGCCGTAAGCGACGCCGGGTCCCGGTCCGGGCTCTGTGCTGGCTGCTCTGCTTGCGCCATGGACCCGAGTGATGCTCCGGGCTTGCCAGAGGAGTTTTCAGCTGCCCCGGCAGATAGCACGACGGCCTGTCCGGCATCCGCTTCCGGTGCCTCGTCCTGCATGGCTATCAGCACTGCCACAAGTACTGCGGCCATGGCTGCCACTATCCCGATCTTGTTCATGACCACCTGCCTGACGTCGGTCCTGCATGAGGTTACTGGCCCGGTACTTACAGGGCCAGTGCTCAGTATCGGCCGGTCAGTGGTTCAGTGTCTGGTATATCAGTCGGGAGAAGGAGGTGTTCTCCGATCCGGCGACATACTGCCAGGTGCCGGCTTCTTTCCACACTTCCCACCAGCGCCGGGTCACTGTCCGGGTGGTGGTGCCGAAATCGACGTTCAGTCCGGCGGCGAAATTGTTCAGCACATAGGTGGTTCTGCCCTGATGCTGATCATCGACGAGGGTGAAGTGGTCGTAGTCGGAAGCCATCAATACCGGGAAGTGGTTGTGCCAGAGACCGCGAGGGCCGAACTGCCAGGTTCGCTTGCCGTCATAGGCGATGCTCGAAGAGCAGCTTTCTATGGCGTCCGGCGCAGAGGCTCCGCAGCTGGAATGGGCGGGGACAACGGTATCATCCGCACCACGTATCAGGGGTTTGGTGGGATCCGTGAGGCCGCCGCCACTGACCGAAAAGCGCAGACGGGGGATGCTGTTGGGCCAGTTGGCATGGTTGCGGGCGCCGGAGGTGGTCAGGTCAAGCACCACCCCCAGCTCGTCATAATCAGTAATATCAAGGTTCAGCCCCAGCACGGCGCCAGCGGCAAGCTTCATCGGTAGCGGGACATACTCACTGTTGGCGGCGGCCACGGCGATATCGGCCAGGTCGGTGCCGCCACCTGCGCCGGCGAAATCAATGGTGGCAACGATATTCAGAGGCTGATAGCCGGCTGCCGTCATCCAGGCTTCCTGGTGGGCAAGGAAATAGCGGCTAACCAGATCCCCGGTGCTGTGCGTGACCAGCACGCAACCGTTGTTGCATACCCCCTTTGCGGAAAGCATCTTTGCCTGCTCAAAGACTATCTCGGCAATGCCGCCCTCCAGGCGCTCCGCTGCAGACCAGTTCAGGTAGCCTTCGGCTCGCGATTGCCAGAAGTCCGATACCTTGCGGCGCGAAAGAATCTCTTCCCTGGTGGGGGCCTTGAGCAGGTCAGTGATGATCAGCCCATGGACGAGAATGACGTTGTGGCCTGCCAGTTGGGCGCTGACGCCGGCAGAGGCGCCAAGGCTGAACAGCGCGACCAGCAGCGTCGCTGCGTACCGTGCTATCAATTTATTATTATTCATGTCTGTTATCCTCATAAACGGACTTACATGGCGAGGCCGTAACCGACAGGCTGATTAGCGAAGTCGGGGCTGCCGCTGATCAATTTACGGGCTGGGTCATTGCCAAACTCGCCAGAACGTGAACAAAAGACGCCAATTGAGGCGTCCGGGGGATGACGGGGAACGAGTGTTCACAAAATTCGGGCGTGGTTTGCCAATATCCCGCGTTGGCCCGAGAATCAGCCTGGACAGCACTGCTGCGGATACCTGATAACAATGAGAAAAGCCGGAGAGGGTCTTAAAGCGCTGCGAATACCAAGAACGGTGCTGGAGCCTATAAGACAGGTTCTGGATCGTCATGCTGTTCATGTCTCTTTTGCCGACATGCTGACCCAGCTGGGCGTCACTCGCGAGCAATTCGAGGACCCGGCTTTCAGCATT
>JBFHPX010000141.1:0-6632 GCA_041592575.1 Alcanivoracaceae bacterium | reverse complement strand
GATAGCGTTTTCTCCCCCTTAAATGCGATACCGTTCGGTGATTGAGCGGTGCCGTCCATCCGTCTTGAATTGTCCTTCCCTTGGTAGTGGTTAAGCTTCAGATTATCTGGTTTTTCCGGGTGCGCGGGGCACAAGGATGATGTTTAAAGACGGTGCGGGGATGGATTCCGGGCAGCAAGGGGTCACCCTGGCAGAGTTGATGATCGCTCTGTTGATACTGGCAGTGATACTGGCGTTGGGGGTGCCATCGTTCCGTAACTCCACGGCCAATGCCAGCATTCGTGGGACAGCGATGGATCTGGTGGCGTCCCTGAATGCCGCCCGGGCAGAAGCGGTCAGTTTCCGCAGTCCGATTACGGTCGAGTCTGCCGGCGGTGCGGTGTGGTCGGCATCGGGCTGGAAATATACCCATCCCGAGGATGGTGAGTTCGCCTTTCGGGCCAGCGGTAACACCACTGTGCAGGCGGGCGGCGGCGTTTCTTCCGTCATATTCGGCGCTGATGGCACGGTGGATCTGGCCGGTGCATCGGAGCTGGTTTTAGAGGTTTGTGACAGCCGAGCCGGAGAAACGGGGCGTCTGATCCGTGTCAACAGGCTGGGCAGGATAACTAACGAGGAGCTGGTATGTCCCTGAGGGTCATGGAAGCGCGCGGTATCGGCATGGTGGAAGTGCTGATTGCATTGCTGGTAATGAGTATCGGCGTGCTCGGCTACGCCGGCCTGCAGCTGCGTGCGCTGGGCAGTTCCGAGGACGCCTTCGTGCGCAGTCAGGCCATGGCCATCGCTCAGGATGCCGTGGAGCGTATCTCTGCTAACCGCTCCGGGGTGCCAACCTATTCAGACGGTGGCAACTGGCCTGTCGCGGTCCAGCAGAATCGTCCGGCTAACTGGATGGAATGTGTCGACAACATCTGCGGCTCCGCACAGATGGCGCAATGGGATATCGATCAGCTGGCCTGGATGGCCGGCGACCTTCTGCCCGGTGGTCGAATTGATGCCGTGGACTGTCAGGGCAGTGTTGCCTTGTGTGTCAGGGTGGCCTGGAATGAGGACGCACCGCCGGATTGCGAGAATGCCGCAGGCGCGGTCAGCAACAGGGACTGTGTGGTGCTGGAGGTAGTGCCATGAGTGGTGCCATGAGCAGTGCCATGAGCAGTGTCAGGAAACCGGGAGGGCCGATGCTTTCCCGATCCGCAGCGGATGTTTCTCAGGCTGGTTTCAGTCTGGTCGAACTTATGATTGGTCTGGCTCTGGGAGCGCTTATCACGATTTCCGCGGTGCAGCTTTTCTCGACGAATCAGCGCACCTTCGCGTTGCAGCGTGCATTGACCGAGATTCAGGAGCAGGGCCGTTTCACCCTCGACTTCATCGCCCGGGACCTGCGTCGGGTTGGTTTTACCCGCCCGACAATTGGCGGCGATGCAGGAGTGATTCTGGATCCGTTTGACCTGCTTGGCGTCAATGTTCAGAGCAGTGTCGACAACGGCGGCAATCCCGAGGTCAGCGATGAACTGAGAATCTCGTACCACGGTGACCAGGATTGCGAAGGTGATACGGCCGCCGTTGAGCAGCTGGTGGTCAACAGTTACGTGGTCAATGCAGATGGCGATCTTGTTTGCACTGGCAGTTTGCCTCCCGCAGCGAGTGCACTGCTGGTGGAGGATGTAAACGATCCAGCCAACGGTACCGTACTGATCAGTGGTGTCGAAAGTTTTCAGGTTCTGTACGGCATCGATCCGATCGTTAACGGCGTTCCGAATGTGGCCCGTTATGTGCCTGCTGATCAGGTGGCGGGGGAGCCGGTGTTATCCATTCGCATTGGCGTACTGCTGAGATCCGGGGACGCTACTCTGGGTCAGATCGTCGCCGACATCAGGGATTTCACCGTGCTGGATCAGCAGCTGGCGGGTAACAATCCGCCGCTGGTCGAGCAGGGTATCCGTCGACTTTTTGTTACCACAGTCAGGGTTCGGAATTTCGATCCTGACACTATTTGAGGGTGACCGCATGAACGCTTTTCGTCTGGTTCCAAGACATGGTCAACAGGGTGTTGCACTGGTTATTGCCCTGCTCATTCTTGTGCTGATTTCCATTCTCGGTGTGTCTGCCATGCGCACAAGTATTTTCAACGCCAAGATCGCAGTGGGGGCTCAGGTGGGCACCATGACATTTCAGGCGGCCGAATCAGCTATCGCGGCGGTGTATGAAGAGGCGCTGAGTGACATCACCCAGCCGGGCCATGTGCTCGGCAACGCCCTGACGCAGAAAAGCTCGGGCCTGATCCAGATTCAGGACCGTTGCATTACCCGTGGTGATGTCAAGAAGCCGACCTTGTGTGCGGCAGGTGACTTTCTCGACTCCCGCGATCTCGTCAAGGCTGAGTCCAGCACCATTGTGCGCGGTGGCGCCTCCGGGCTGGCGGGGTTCGAGATAGGCAGCTGGGGCAAGTACGAGTTTGTCACCGTCGGGCGCGGCGAAATGCCGTCCTTTAACACTGATAACGTTAACGTCCAGGAGTTCAGTCGTATCGCGCCGATGGGCGGGAACGAGTTCTGAGCAAATTTGCCGGCAGCTTGCCGGTGGGAGGAGGGAGTCATGATCAGCATCGGCAGGGTATTGAAACATTGGCCGCTGTTTCTGGTGTCGGCAGTATGGTTGTCGGCGACGCCGGTGCATGCAGATGATACCGAAGTCTATTTCGTTGAGGCGCAGGGTGGTGGCAAGGCCAACATCATGATCATGCTGGATACCTCCGGCTCGATGAACTGGTGTGGTGCCACCACCAGTACCTGTGGCGACCCCTCGCAGTCGCGCATTGCCGAGTTGAAGCGCTCTTTCGCCCGCCTGGTTGACGGTCTTGGCAGTAATGTTCGCATTGGCCTGGGTCGTTTGACCGAATACTCGGATAGCAGTGGCTGGAACGGCGGTTACGTGATTTATCCCATGCGCGGGCTGGATGAATCTACCGAGACGCTGCTTGCCCAGTCGTCGGTGGTATCGAATCTGGATGATGCCGCGCAAACCGGTCCGGCGCCGGGCGGCCTCGCCGTGACTGCGGCAACGATCACTATTCCGAACGCCGGAGTGGTCGGCGGCAGCACCGGTTTTATTTTCCGCGGACTGAATGTGCCCCGGTATGCCACCGTGGTATCTGCCAAGCTGAAACTACAGGCGGCGGCGTCGTCGGCCACGGAAGTGAGGATGCAGGCGGATTACAATGTTGGCCCGTTGCTGCCCAACTTTGCCATGCAGCCGATTGATACCCGTGCCTGGGCACCGGGCGCTGAGATCTTGATCCCCGGCTCGCAGGCCTGGCTGACCAATAATGTGATGTACGATCTTGATGCCACTGCCTTTGTTCAGGTGGCGGTTAATGATCCAGGCTGGTGTGGTGGTGCAGATATTGCGATGCGCCTGAGAAACCTGAACCCCGCCGACAGCCTCAGCCGTCGCATCAATGCCCATGACCGGATCGCCGACAATGCTGCCTTCAGGGCAGCGCAACTGGAAGTAACCTGGGATATCAACCCCAACATGATCGCTGGGCAGCCTTCGCTGCCCGGATATGAGTCGACCTTGTCTTGCGTTGGCAATCAGTCCAAGGGCCTGAAGTTTGCTGATAACGATGCCGATCAGCAGGGCGCCACGGTTAGCACTAATAACAATGAACTTTCGATCAGCGCCACCAATGCCCGCGCTGCATTCCGTTTCCCGGAGATCAATTTCGACCTGCGCACGTCGCTGGCACGTCCCGACGTGCTGAATTACGCGCTGCTCAATTTCCGCGGAATTGAGGCGGCCTTCGACAGTTACGAGTGTGTCCGTTATCGGGGTAACGGGTCGTGCCGCAGCTATGGTTATGTTCGTCGGGATCTGACCAATGGCACGGTCAATCTGGAGATTACCGGCATTGCGGGTAACGCGGCGGAGATTTCCAACGCCAATAACAATATTTCCAATCGCACGGTTGTCACCGAAACCGTTAACCTGACGTTGTCTGCCGCTGCCAGTGATTTTAACCGGGTTCATTCTGTGAATGTCACCGATATGGTTCGGCAGATGATGTCCTCTCCGGCCTGGGCCCGCGGCGGCGCACTGATGTTCCGTGTCCGGGCAACAGATCCCGGCAGCCGTTTCTTTGCGCTGGGTGCTCAGGAAGGCGGGGCTGCCAACGCTGCGACGATTAATATCGGTGTGTCCACGGCGAACCAGAAAGTGCTGGTGCCACTGGTGCGCGACCGCCTCAAGGAAGTGGTCAACTCTCTCACCGCCGGAGGCGCGACGCCACTGGCGGAGTCTTTCACCGAGATGTCGCGGTACATGATGGGCTTGCCGGTGAATCATGGTGTCCGTAGTGGCAACTACCGCAGTGTGGCCGAGTCACGGTCCGGTGCAAATTACAGCTCGCCGATTGCCGCAGAGGACCAGGAGTGTGCAAGTAACCATATTGTGCTGATGACGGATGGTGTGCCTCAGTATGATGGCAGCGCAGATGACGATACTCAGACCATTACCGGGGTGAGATTGTCCGGTACTAACAGCGGTGATCCGGAGCGGCAGCGCTTGTGCGATGCGGTAGATGGTACTGACACCACCAACAGTTCATTCCGCGATCACACTAACGCCAGCTTTGCCTGCATGGAAGAGATGGCCCGCTGGAACCTGAGTATCGATGACAATACGGTCGGCCGTCAGGTCAATACACACATGGTGCTGTTCTATCTCGATAGCACCACGCTGGGATATGCCCGCCGGGTGACCGATATTGGAGAAGGCCAGGCCATTAACGCCGGTAACGAGTCCGAGCTGGAGCAGGCGTTTTCCAACATCATTAATTCGGTCACTCAACAGAATGCTACGCTTGCAGCGCCGGGTGTGGCGGTGAACCAGCTCAATCGTATCCAGCATCTGGACCAGCTGTACTTCTCGGTGTTCAAGCCGTCGGTGAATACCCGCTGGCAGGGTAATGTGAAACGCTACCGTCTTGGCGGCACGATTGATGAACCACTGATTGTTGATAGCAACGGCCTTGAAGCGATCAACCCGAACTCCGGCTTCTTCAAGGAAAACGCCCGAAGCTGGTGGAGCCCTTCTGCCGATGGAGATGATGTCGAGCGAGGCGGGGCCCGCAGCCAACTGGGTGCTGGCGAGCGCAAGCTGTTTGTATCGCTCGGCAGTGCCGGTCGCGGCACGGATATCGATGCGACCAGCGCTACCGGCTCGGCTCTGACCCGCTTCGAGGCGTTTGACTCTGTTGCTGCGGACAAACTCGGTCTACCGGCCGGGTCGGCGGCCCAGATTCGTGAGGACCTGTTTGACTTCCTGATGGAGTCCTGGGGTGATCCGCTGCACAGTGTGCCACGGCTGGTGAACTATGGTTTTACCGGGCCGATTGAGCTGGCAGTGAACAATCCTAACAATCAGGACAACACCATATTTACCAGTACCAATAATGGTGCGCTGCATGCGATCAACCCGAGAACCGGGGAGGAATATTTCAGCTTTATTCCTCATGACGAGCTGGCGAAAACGGCGTTGCGCTTTTCCAACCCTGCCACTGACCCGGCAACACGGAAACGCACCACCTACGGTCTGGACGGTTCCTGGACCTTCTGGCGCAAGGCCAACCCCTCCGGACCGGGCATGGTTCAGCATGTCTATGCCTACGGCGGCAAACGCCGCGGCGGCCACAGCTACTATGCGCTGGATGTCACCAACCGGAATAATCCACGGATTCTCTGGCAGATTGACGATCAGGCCACCGGACCTTTCTCACGTCTTGGCGAAACCTGGTCAGAGCCGTCTCTGGCGCAGATCATGATTGATGGCACCGCAGTGCCGGTGTTGATCTTCGGTGGCGGTTACAGCCCGGCAGATCATGATGATCCGACGCTGGTCAGTAATGGTGATGACGTTGGCAACGCAATTTATATTGTGAATGCCAACAACGGCGCCCTGATCTGGTGGGCATCTGATGGTGCCACCGGCGCCGGTGCGGGGGCGGCGACATCGGTGGCGGAGATGGATTGGGCGATTGCTGCGAACGTTACGCCGGTGGACGTCAACTTCGACGGATTCGTCGATCACATCTATGCGGCAGACCTTGGCGGTCAGGTGTTCCGGGTTGATCTGGACAAAGACAATACCGGCGCTGGCTCGTTGGTGAATCGCGTCGAGGTGGTTGCCTCGCTCGGCACTTCGGAAGGCAACGGGATGCAGAACCATCGCCGGTTCTGCGGCGCACCGTCTGTTGCGCGTGGCGTACGGCAAGGGCAGGAGCTGATTCAGGTTGCCATTGGCTCGGGTTATCGGGAAGGGCCGCTGTCTGAAGGTACTCAGGATCGTATGCACGTCATCGATGATATCGGAGCCCTGCTGGCAAATGATGCTTCCTATGGGGCAGCGACAACCGGGGTGTATCCGGTTACCGCTGATGACCTGCTGGATGTCACCAGCGACCTTGATCCGGATGCCAGTGATTTCAATGGCAAGTATGGTTGGTACTTCAATCTGGACAGCTCGATTGGTGAGAAGGTGTTGTCCAAGGCGGCAGTAGTGCAGAACGAAGTGCTGTTCACCACCTTCAACAACGAGTCCCCGGAAGGTCGGGATGCCTGTAATTCGGTGGCCGG
>JBFHPX010000140.1:0-6651 GCA_041592575.1 Alcanivoracaceae bacterium | reverse complement strand
CGATGCCCATATCGATACGCTGGCACGGTTTTGTGATGACAACACCATCGCCTATGTGCAGTGCCAGGATCGCAGTGACAGTCATTTTGCCGAGCTTGAACGGATGGAGCATCAGCTGAAGACGCTGGCGGAAAAGCATCAACTCACGCTGGTACCACTGCCACTGCCGCCGGCACAGTTTGATGACGAAGGCGCCCGGCTGCCGGCAACCTATGCCAATTTTCTGATCATCAATGGCGCCGTACTGTTACCGGTATACGGCTGTGAAACCGATGCGCAGGCCATTGCCCAATTGCAAAAGGCATTTCCGCAACACGAGATCGTGGCAATCGACTGTCTGTCCCTGACCTGGCAGCACGGCAGCCTGCACTGCGTCACCATGCAGCTGCCGGAAGGCGTACGCTGAGCGCAAGCACAGGAGAGCAATGATGAAAGTTGCAGTGATCCAGCAGGCCAACAGTGCCGACCTGGAAGCCAATCAGAAAAAATCCGAGCAGCTGGTGCGCGACGCCGCTGCCCAGGGCGCCGAGCTGGTACTGTTGCAAGAACTGCATCGCGGCCTGTATTTCTGTCAGAGCGAAGACACTAACGTGTTCGATCAGGCAGAAACCATTCCCGGCCCGTCCACTGAACGTTTCGGCAATCTGGCAAAGGAACTCGGCATCGTGCTGGTCACCAGCCTGTTCGAAAAGCGGGCCGCTGGTCTGTATCACAACACATCGGTGGTACTGGAAAAAGACGGTTCCATCGCCGGCCAGTACCGCAAGATGCATATCCCGGACGACCCGGGTTTTTACGAAAAGTTTTTCTTCACTCCCGGTGATGCCGAGCGCCTTGATGGTGAAAACGGTTTCACCCCGATCGACACCTCGGTTGGCCGCCTCGGCGTACTGGTGTGCTGGGATCAGTGGTATCCGGAGGCGGCACGACTGATGGCGCTGGCCGGCGCCGAGCTGCTGCTCTACCCGACCGCCATTGGCTGGGATCCTGATGATGATGACGCTGAAAAACAGCGCCAGTTGAATGCCTGGATCACCATCCAGCGCGCCCATGGCGTCGCCAATGGCCTGCCAGTACTGGTCGCCAACCGCACCGGTTTTGAGAACGCACCGAATGGCGACGGCGGCATCCGGTTTTGGGGCAACAGTTTCGTCGCCGGCCCACAGGGTGAAATCCTTGGCCAGACCGGCGTTGATGGTGATGAGGTGCTGCTGATCGATATCGACATGGCACGCACCGAGCGGGTTCGCCGCATCTGGCCATACCTGCGTGATCGCCGCATTGACGCCTATGGCGATCTGACCAGACGTTTTCGTCGTTAAAACACGGTCGGGATTACAGTCGGCTACGCACCCGGACTCCGTCACTGAGACTGTTGTCCGGGTGGCGCACCACCTGCTCGCCCTCATTCAAGCCATCAACAATGCTGATCCGGAAGCCGTCGCCACGACCGGTGCTGACGGCGCGCTGGATCGCCAAGTCATTATCAACCCCAAACACAAACGTCTCGCTACCACGGCGAAATACTGCCGACTCCGGGATTACCAGTATGTCGTCGCTGCGCCACAGAATAAAATGCGCGTCAACCCGGTAGCCATCGCCGAGCAACGCCCACTGCTCGCGTGGTGAGGTCATCGTCAATATCACCCGAACCCGCTGTTCTTCCACACCCAACGCTGACACCTGAGTAAAACCTACCGGCTCCACTGTACGCACCAATGCCATCAACGGCTCTCCGCCCCAGCCAGTGAGCCGCACTTCGGTGCCGGGCTGTATCTGTACCGCATCAAAACTCTGTACATCAACCACCACTTCCAATGCTGCAGGATCACCAAGCTCAAGCAGGGCCTGACCGGGACTCACCACGCCTTCACTCTGACGCAACCGTTGCAGCACCGCACCGGAAACCGGCGCCAGAATATCGACCAGATCGGAGCCAGTTTCAGCACCGTCAGTACCGGCACCACTTGCGGCAGAAACAGAAACCCGCATACGCGCCGCCTGCAACTCATGGCGGGCGACATCAACACCGAAACGGGATGAGCGTAGCGCCGCAGCCGCTCGAGTGCTGGCCGCTTCGGTCTGCTGCAATACCTCCACGGAAACCAGCTGTTTCTCCGCCAACTGGCGAATCCGTACAAGCTCCTGACTTGCCAGCCTGTCGTCAGCTTGCGCCGCGGCCACCTGTTCCTCTGCGGCTGCCAGCGATGCCTGCGCAGCTGCCACACGCGCCTGAGCTTCAGCACGGGAACGCGCATCCAGTGCTTCGCTGCGCAGTGGTTCGAGTCGGGTCAGCAACTGTCCCTGTGCAACCCGCTCACCGACTTCCAGCTCGACCCGGCGCAGATAGCCGGCCACCGGGGCTGATACCACATAGCGATCCTGCACCCGGGTTCGGCCCTCCTCGACGATGGTCACCTCAAGTGGCTGACGGGCTACCGTTGCCACATCCACCCACACTGGTTGTGGCCTAAACGCCATGGCGATAACGATGATGGCGGCAACACCAATCAACCCCCAGAACAACGCTCTCCGGCGCCAGCTTGCCTGATGTCCAGTCACCTTCCGCCTCCGTTACTCACGAGTTTTCAAGACTTCGATCAGATCCAGTGTCGCCACCCGACGCACTGCAACCACACCCGACAGCAGTGCAGACAGGACCACCACCGTGGCAGACAACCCCAGCGTACGCTCGGTAAACAATAATGGAATCCGGTACAGCTCGCTCTGCATCAGCCAGATCAGCAATACTGCCAGCTGCTGTCCGATCAACCATCCCAGCGGAATGCCGACCAGCATTAACAGCGCCAGTTCAGCAAGCAGAATATGATCCACCTCGGCAGCACGGTAACCGAGCACCCTTAAACTGGCCAACTCTCTGCCACGCTCTGCCAGAGAGATACGCACTGTGTTGTAGATCACCCCAAAAGCAATCACGCCACCGAGCAAACTATTGACGAAGGTAAAAGTCAGAAAGGTCCGGCCGAGTGTTTCATAAAACGCATCCAGCATCGCCCGTCGTTCACTGACCGCCGCCACCAGCGGTCGAGCCTGTAATGCTTCAAGCACATCGCTGCGCCGATCAGGATCAATGCTGATCTGAAGCTGATTGATTTCTGCACCGCGGCCACGCAAGCGCTGCAGTTCCGGCAGCGCCATCCAGGCACCGACACCGATGAACTCTCGGGTGCCGCCTGAGACTACGACTTCACTGCGCTCACCGCTGCCATCAAGCCACTCCACCGTGACCAGATCACCTGGGTTAACCGCCAACGCCTGTAACAGGAACTCCGTCAGCAGCACGCCTTCGCCCGGCCATGCGACATGATTCAGTTCGGTATCGACCCGGTGACTGAGTTGTGAGGCAGCTGTCAGCCCGACCAGCGCCACACGCCAGCTGCGATGAGCGGAGCGCAATCGTACCGGCACGGCAAGACTGGCCTCCGCTGCCCGCACACCGTCAATACGAACCACCTCCCGAGCGGCCCGATGGCTACGCGGATTCACCAGCGATACCGTCATGTCTTCCTGCTGTACCCGGCTGAACTGGGTGTGCACCATCAGGTTGACGGAGTCGAACTGGAAAGTGCCAAGCACCACGATGGCTGTCGCCAGAGCAATCCCCGATACCGACATCAGAGTACGCAACGGCCGCCGTTCGAGACTGCGCAAAATCATCCGGCTCGGCTGGGACAAATGAATGCCAGCCAGCGCCCGTTCCATCAGGGTATGGCGATAGGCAGGCGGAGGCTCCGGCCCCATGGCCTGTGCCGGCGGCAAGCGAAATGCTCTGGTCAGAGCTCCGTGCGCGCCGGTTAGCCCAGCCAGAAGACCGACAACCACCACTGCCAGCGTCGGCAACGGCGGCACCCGGAACAGCATTTCCGGAAATCGGAAATACTCGGTATACATCCCGGCCATTGCATCGCCTAACCAGACACCACCTGCGATGCCGAGGAAAATACCGAGCAACATGATCAGCGATACCAACTTGGCGAAATGCAGACTGACTTGCAGGTTGCTGTAACCGAATGCCTTAAGAATGGCAATGACATCGCGCTGGGTCGCCACCAGACGGCCGATCACCACGTTTATCAAGAATATCGCGACAGTCATGAAGATTGCCGGAAACAGCATTGCCATGGTTCGCAACTGCTTCAGCTCCTCACTGAGAAAGCGGTGCGAGAACTGATCTTCACGACCATAGGCACCGGTGCTGCCAAAGCCGCGAAAAAGCCTGTCCAGTTCATCCAGAAGATGCTGCTCAACAGCGCCGGGCTCCATGGAAATCAGCACACTGTTGAAAGCACCAGCCATGTCAGTGGCTGCGGCCAGCGGCCGCTCCGCCATCCACAGGATGGCGTAGCGATGATAATCAGGCAGCATGCTGCCAGGCGGAATCACGTAGACAAACTCCGGCGATTCGGCAATACCCACCACTCGCAGCACCTGCCAGCGGCCATTGATGATCGCTTCAAGCGAATCTCCAGGCCGCAGATCATGGGCCTCAGCGAAGCTGCCAATCACCACCACCTCATTGCTGCGGCGTGAATCCGGCAATCTTCCAGCTCGGAGAAAAATTCTGTTCAGGCGCGGCTCACCTTCGTCCGGCAATGACAGTACCCGCCCACTGACAGGATCATCAAAACCGCCAACCTGAAGCTGTAACGAGGTCTGCACCCGCGCCTCGGCACGAGCAACACCCTGCAGCGCCCTTACCTCGTCGAGTAACCTTTGCGGCGCCCGGGTCATATCGACAAACGCGTCAGCGAACATGTGCGAGCGGTAGTAGCTATCGCGGGTATCGTTGAGGGAGCTGTAGTTGACCAGCGACATCATGCAGACGGCTACGCCACCGCCGACCACCAGTGCTATCGCCAGCACCTGGCCACGAAGATGACGCAGCTCGCGCAGCAACTTGTGGTCGAGTACCGAGATCATCACCAGCTCAACCCTGCCGGATCAGCACGCTCAGTGTTGCAGCGCACTTCGCTGATGTGGCCATCGCTCAGAGTAATCACCCTGTCCGCCATGGCCGCTATGCCCGCGTTGTGGGTAATAATCACGGTAGCGGTGCCAAGCTCGCGATTCACCCGGGCCAGTGCTTCAAGCACGCGGACACCGGTCTTCGAATCGAGCGCACCGGTCGGTTCGTCGCACAGCAGTACCGCCGGACGCTTTGAAATCGCTCTGGCAATGGCCACCCTCTGCTGCTCGCCACCGGATAACTCCGCGGGAAAGTGATGACCACGACTTTGCAAATCCACCATCGCCAGCGCCTCATCCGGATCCATCGGATCGGGTGCTATTTCGGTCGCTACGGCAACATTTTCCCGTGCCGTCAGACTGGCAATCAGGTTGTAGAACTGGAATACGAAGCCGACATGATCGCGCCGGTAACGGGTCAGCTGCCGCTCGCTGGCGGCGACCAGATCCAGAGCCCGGTAGCGCACCGTGCCGCCGCTGGCGGTATCCAGACCACCAAGAATATTCAGCAAAGTGGATTTACCGGAACCGGAGGCGCCCAGCAGGACGACTATCTCGCCGGCATACAACTCGATATCAACGCCTCGCAATGCATGTACGGCCAGCTCTCCCTCGCCGTACACCTTGGTCAGCCCGCGGGCCTCAAAAACCGTCTCGGTCATGCTTCCCCCTTTTCCGACCAACACTATGCCGGATGCCGGCAGCAGCTGCATTGATCCCGGTCAGCGATAGACGATAATGCGCCGGCAACGGCATACTCGCGCCAGACCATTTCATGGAGACCCCCATGTTGCCAGCCATCGTCGGCCATCGCGGTGCCCGCGGAGAGGCACCGGAAAACACCCTGCCGAGTTTTGAGCGGGCGGTCATTGCCGGGGTGCCGGAAATTGAGCTGGATGTCAGGTTGTCAAAGGACGATCAGTTGTTTGTCCTGCACGACCCGGACCTGAAACGCACCACCGGCCATGCCGGTCAGGCGCAGAACCTGCCGCTTGCCGGAATTATCGGCCATGACGCACGTCAGGCCATTGTCGGCTGGCCCACGCCCTGCCCGGTGCCGTCATTGCAACAGGTAATCGACAGCTGTCCTGGAAACATGCGCTTCCAGCTGGAGGTCAAGGCAGATGGCAAGGCGCCGCTGAAAAAAGTCGCCCGTCAACTGGCCAGAATGATCCGCGAGCAGACTTTGCAGCACCGCGTCGTGGTCACCTCCAGCGATGCCCGCTTTCTTGGCCTGATGCGTCGTGAGGCCGCAGAAATCCGGCGCGGCTATGTCTGCCAGTACCGACATCGAAAGCCGATCCAGACCTGTGTTTCACTTGACTGCCACTGGCTGATCAGCCATTTCGGCCTGGTCACGGAGTCACTCATGGATCACGCACGCAGGCATGATCTCGGTGTGTCTGTATGGACGGTGAATGACCTGAAGGAAGCAGAGCGACTGATAGCGCTGGGAGTGGACTCGATTATTACCGATTTTCCAACCGCCTTTCTTAGCCACTTTCGCAGCCGTGTCTCCCGGTTGTAAAGCAGCGTCAGACACCGAGAAAGGCGCGGATTTCCTCTTCCCGCTCCTTGGCATCGCGAAAGCCCAGAGAGATCAGGCTGCGGGTAAAGCCCGGTTCAAACAACAGATAACTCACTGCCGCAGCGCCCGGTGAACGG
>JBFHPX010000139.1:0-6717 GCA_041592575.1 Alcanivoracaceae bacterium | reverse complement strand
GCGATGACTTCGCCCATGGCCAGCGCGGTGCCGGACGGGGCATCGATCTTGTGACGGTGGTGCGCCTCGATGATTTCGATATCGACTTCATCACCCAGCACCCGCGAGGCGGTTTCCAGCAGACTCAGACACAGGGTCACGCCCACCGAGTAGTTGGCGGCAAAACAGATCGGAATGACCTTGCCGGCTTCATGCAGCAGGGCTTTCTGTGCATCACTCAGGCCAGTGGTGCCGATAACCAGCTTGCGGCCGGCGTCCCGGCACAGGGCAATATGCCGCTCAGTCGCCTCCGGCAGGGTAAAGTCGATAAACACATCGGCATCGCCAACCACGCTGGCCAGATCATCGGCCAGCCGCACACCCAGCTTGCCGACGCCAATCAGTTCGCCCGCGTCGGCGCCAATCAGGCTGCTACCCGGAGCATCCACCGCAGCGCCGAGGCTGAGTCCTTCGCTGCCATGAACCGCTTCAATCAGGGTGCGCCCCATGCGCCCGGCGGCGCCCAGAATTCCGACTTTCATTGTGTCTGTCACCGAAAGGAAAAGGTGCGCTAGTGTATCGGGTAGCGGCCCGATGAATAACCCCGAAGAAAGGAGAAACATGACCCGCAGCGAGATTCATCTGCGCCAGCCGGACTGGCTGAGTGACCGACTGCAGCAGCCGGCACCAGACACCGAGCACGGCAGGCTCAGCGAAGTATTGGCGCTGGCTGGCGACAACGTACGCCATAACAGCGGCGGCCCGTTTGCCGCGGCGGTGTATGCACTGGATACCGGTGATCGGCTCGCTGCGGCGGTTAACACCGTAGTAAGCAATCACTGCGCTGCCGCCCATGCCGAGCTGCAGGCGCTATCGCTGGCTCAGCAAGCCATCGGCAGCCACACACTGGCCGAGCGTGACTGCATCCTGGTCAGCTCCAGTGCACCCTGCACCATGTGCCTTGGCGCCATCGTCTGGAGCGGTGTTCGGGCGCTGGTGTTTGCCACCACACGCACGGACGTGGAAAAGATCGGCTTCGACGAGGGACCGAAAACACCCGCCTGGCGCCGGCAACTTGAGCAGCGGGGAATCAGCGTTCGCGGTCCGCTGTTGCAGCGCCAGGGGCAAGCAGTGCTGGCCTCCTACAAGGGCCCGGTCTACAACGGTCAGAACCTGTAGCAGCGGCCGATCGGCCGCCAGAACTTTCGCCGTCGGTCGACGGCTCCTACGGCGAAAACGGCGGCAGCATCACGCTGTAGAGGTTCTCGCCAGTGCGCTCCATGTACTTGCGGCGGGCACGATCAAAGGCGCGAAAGCCCATGCCGCTTTGCTGCAGCGCCTTCACTTCTGCCAGCCGTTTCTTTGCATAGAGCACATCCAGCGCTTCCATGCTGAAAGACGATTCCATGGCCGCACCGACTTCCAGCTGACGGATGGCCTCCTCGGTCTCCCGGGTCTGCTCCATGTACAACAGGCTGTTGGCATACTCATAACGGACAATGGCCATATCCCCGGCCAGCTCCACCGCCCGACCGAAGATCTCCCCTGCATTGACTGGCTGGGCATTAAACGTCACCCGCCCGGCCGTCCTGCCCACCCGACGAATGACATTGGCATCAAACGCCGCATTCAACGCCAGCGACAGGGCATGATCCGGATCCACCGCCATGGCCTCGGCGGCGGCATTGATCACCATCGGCGCATAGCCGTTGGCCAGCATCACCGGCACCGGCACGTCCTCGGCCAGGCGCCCAACCGCATAGGCAAAACCGAGCCGGAAGATCACATAATCCTGATGAAACTCGGTTTCTCCCGGCAGGAATGGTGCCGCCTGAGCGTAGGCCTGAATGCGGTCGATGGCATCCTGCAGCAGCATCTGCTTGGTCTGCTCCTTGCGGGTGATGTACAGCGCCTGCATCAGCTGGGCAAACACTCCCGGCACCTGGGCATAGCCGCCATAACGAATGCCAAGGTCACGAGCCTTGCGGAAATCACCACGGAAAAACGCCTGCCAGACCTCCAGCACATTGAGGCTGTGCATTTCCCAGTCGGCATCCTGATAGCCAAGCTGCTGCATGATCTCGGGGAAACGGGTGTAGCGCTCGCGCAGGTACTCAGGGGAAGGGTAGGCAATTTTCAGGCCGCGCATCAGGTGCGGCCACTGGTCGCGAATTTCGTCGAAACTGTAGGTGAACGGCAGCGGATCAAATGGTGCTCTTTCCCACTCCGCTTCAATCACTGTCGGATCGACCACGATCTTCGCCCCGTCTTTCTGGGCAAAGGTGGCGATTGCGCGCGCGCGGGCCTGATCCCCCGGCGAGGCAATCAGCTGCAGTGGCAAGCTGATCCAGGCCAGCATGGCCATGGCGAGTATCCGTCTCATCCCCGAACCTGTTGTTGTTATTGGTTCAAACCTGCTGAATGCCCGCCAGACGGCAGGCATTCAGAGGATGGGACTATAGCAGCGGAGTCCGGGCCAACAATCCGGCGAATGTCTCAAAGCCCGTCAAAAAAACGTCTTACCCCTTCAAACCAGCTGGTGCGGCGCGGGTTATGGCGGGAGTCCTCACTGTCCAGCGAGGCCTGAAACTTGCGCAGCAACTCTTTCTGCTCGCTGCTCAGGCCCACCGGGGTTTCCAGCACGATCCGACACATCAGATCGCCGGGCGGACCACCACGCACCGAGGTGACGCCCTTGCCGCGCAGCCGGAACAGCTTGCCGGTCTGGGTTTCCGGGGGCACCTTGAGCTTGACCTTGCCGTCGATGGTCGGCACCTCCAGCTCTCCGCCCAGCGCGGCATCAACGAATGACACCGGCAACTCGCAGTACAGATCATTACCATCACGCTGGAAAATCTCGTGCTCCAGCACCGAAATCTGCACATAGAGATCACCCGGAGGCATGCCATTCGGCCCGGCCTCACCTTCGCCGGCAAGGCGGATGCGATCACCGGTGTCGACGCCGGCCGGAATATTCACCGACAGGGTCTTGGTCTGCTGCACCCGGCCCTGACCATGGCACTTCTTGCACGGATTTTTAATGATGGTGCCAGCGCCACGGCAGGTCGGACAGGCTTGCTGCACGGTGAAAAAGCCCTGCTGCATACGCACCTGTCCGGCGCCACCACAGGTGCCACAACTGACCGGCTTCTCCGATCCTTCCGCGCCACTGCCGTCACAACTGTCGCAGACCGCCCAGGTCGGCACCCGGATTTTTTCGTTTGTGCCTCTAACCGCACGCTCAAGATCAATTTCCAGTGTATAGCGCAGATCGGCGCCACGGCTCGGCCCACGGCGACGGGCACCGCCGCCACCAAAAATATCGCCGAAAATATCGCCGAAAATATCGCCGAAACCGCCGGCCCCATGGGCACCGCCAGCAGCTGCCTGACCATCGACACCGGCATGACCAAAGCGGTCATAAGCGGCACGCTTGTTGTCGTCAGTCAGCACTTCGTAGGCCTCTTTGGCCTCCTTGAACTTCTCTTCAGCCTCGGCATTATCCGGATTGCGATCCGGATGATATTTCATCGCCTGTCGGCGATAGGCCTTCTTCAGCTCATCGGCATTGGCTTCACGGGCAACGCCGAGAACTTCGTAATAGTCGCGCTTGGACATGGATCAGCATTTCCTGTTCAGCACGACGCCGGGACAGGCCCGGCGTCGTGTGTCTGTTGTCGGACGTCCGACGCTGTCAGCAACGCTTACTTGCTGCTGTCGTCTTTCACTTCCTCAAACTCGGCATCAACCACATCATCGCCCGGCTGCCCGGAAGATTGTGCATCAGCACCCGGCTGACCCTGCTGGGCGGCCTCGGCGTAGAGACGCTGGACCAAGCCGGCAGAAGCGTCCGCCACAGCCTTGGTTTTTGCCTCGATCTCTTCCACGTCGCCACCCTTCAGTGCCACTTCAAGAGCGTCCAGCGCGCTATTGATCGCGCCTTTTTCTTCATCGGTGGCCTTGTCACCAGCTTCCGCCAGCGTCTTGCGGGTGGCGTGCAACAGATGATCACCCTGGTTACGCGCCTGCACCAGCTGTTCAAACTTGCGATCTTCCTCGGCATGGGCCTCGGCATCGCGCACCATCTTGTCGACCTCCTCATCGGACAGACCGGAGTTGGCCTTGACCTGAATGGTCTGCTGCTTGCCGGTGGCCTTATCCTTCGCGCTGACATGCAAAATGCCGTTAGCATCAATGTCGAAGGTCACTTCAATCTGTGGCATGCCGCGCGGAGCCGCCGGAATATCTTCCAGATTGAACTGGCCCAGCGACTTGTTCTGGCTGGCCTGTTTACGCTCGCCCTGCAGCACATGCACCGTCACTGCGGTCTGGTTATCCGCCGCGGTGGAGAACACCTGCGATGCCTTGGTCGGAATGGTGGTGTTCTTGTCGATGATCGGGGTCATCACGCCGCCCATGGTTTCGATCCCAAGCGTCAGCGGGGTGACGTCAAGCAGCAACACGTCTTTCACATCACCGGACATGATCGCACCCTGCAGCGCGGCACCGATGGCGACCGCCTCATCCGGGTTGACGTCCTTGCGCGGCTCCTTGCCAAAAAACTCGGCCACTTTTTTCTGCACCAGCGGCATGCGGGTCTGACCACCGACCAGAATCACGTCGGTAATGTCGGAGGTTTTTACACCGGCATCGGTCAGCGCGATCTTGCACGGCTCCAGCGACTTGTTGACCAGATCTTCCACCAGCGATTCAAGCTTGGCGCGGGTCAGCTTCACCACCAGGTGCTTCGGACCGGTCTGATCTGCGGTAATGTACGGCAGGTTCACTTCGGTCTGCTCACTGGAAGAAAGCTCGATCTTGGCTTTCTCAGCCGCTTCTTTCAGACGCTGCATCGCCAGCGCGTCACCGGACAGGCTGATGCCTGAATCCTTCTTGAAATGGTCAGCAAGGAAATTGATCAGGCGCAGATCGAAATCCTCACCACCAAGGAAGGTGTCGCCGTTGGTGGACAGCACTTCAAACTGCTTCTCGCCATCGACGTCGGCGATTTCGATGATCGATACGTCGAAGGTGCCACCGCCAAGATCATACACGGCAATTTTGCGGTCCTTGCCGTCAGTCTTGTCCATGCCGTAAGCCAGCGCGGCCGCGGTCGGCTCGTTGATGATGCGCTTCACTTCCAGGCCGGCAATACGGCCGGCGTCCTTGGTGGCCTGCCGCTGGGCATCGTTGAAATATGCCGGTACGGTGATCACCGCTTCGGTGACTTTCTCACCGAGATAATCCTCGGCGGTTTTTTTCATCTTCTTCAGTACCTGGGCAGAAATCTGCGGTGGCGCCAGCTTCTCGTCACGGGCCTGTACCCAGGCATCACCATTATCTGCCTTGACGATCTTGTACGGCACCATCTCGATGTCTTTCTGCACGACATCGTCAGTAAAGCGACGGCCGATCAGACGTTTCACCGCAAACAGGGTGTTGGTCGGGTTAGTAACGGCCTGGCGCTTGGCGGACTGACCGACCAGCACCTCCTTATCGTCGGCATAGGCGACGATGGACGGCGTGGTACGCGCGCCTTCGCTGTTTTCCAGAACCTTGACCTTGTCGCCTTCCATCACGGCCACGCAGGAATTGGTGGTGCCCAGGTCAATACCGATGATCTTGCCCATTACATCTCTCCTTTCACGTCTGTCTCCGATCCCTGTCGGCAATCGGAGAAGCTGATGTTTTACTGTCAGGGCCTATATGGCGCCGACCCATGCGGTTTCAAGTCTGCTTCAGGGATTTTTTGCCACCACCACCCGAGCCGGGCGGATCAGGCGGCCATTCAGGCAATAGCCCTTCTCAAGCACGTCGATAATGCTGTTTGTCTCGGCGCCGGGCACCGGCACCATAGCCATGGCTTCATGCAGTTGCGGGTCAAACTGGCTGCCCTTGGGGTCAACACTCTCGATGCCATAACGGGCGAAGGTGTCGTTCAGGGTTTTCAGGGTCAGTTCCATGCCCTCGCGAACGGCCTTCAGCCCTTCGTCTTCAGCCGGTACGGCTGCCAGCCCTCGCTCCAGATTGTCAGCCACCGCCAGCAGGTCAGCGGAGAATTTTTCCAGCGCGTACTTGTGTGCGTTGGCAACTTCCCGCTCCATGCGCCGGCGCATGTTCTGGATTTCCGCCTGGGCCCTCAGATCAGCCTCCGCCAGCAGCCGGCTGGTCTCGGCAAATTGCAGCTTCAGGCTGGCCAGCTCTGCAGCGGCATCCGCATCGGACTGGGTTTCGTTGCCGGCTTCAGTGGCGTCAACGGCTGCCTCGGCATTATCAACGGCCGGGTCTGCGGCCTCGGCATTAGGGTCTTTTTCCTGTTCGCTCATGCAGTTATCTCCGGATTACCGGCGGACAAGGGGCCCGCCTTGCAGGAAAGGCGGCAACGATATGGGAACAGGGAAGGCAGATTCAAGGGCAGCGCGGAATTAATCCACCGATGAATGAGCGGACTCAGCTGTTACGCAGCGCCGCAGAGAGAATGCGAGCGGTGATATCCACCGTTGGAATAACCCGCTCATAGTCCATCCGGGTAGGCCCGACCACCGCCAGCACACCGACAGTCTGGTCCTCAGCTCGGTACGGGGCCGACACCAGCGAGTACTCGTCAAAGGCCTGATATCCGGCTTCACGGCCGATAAAGATTTGCACACCATCCGCACGGACACTGCGTTCAAGCAGGTGCAGAATATCGCGCTTGCTGTTAAACGCATCAAACAGGTCGCGCAGCTTGTCGAGGTC
>JBFHPX010000138.1:0-6781 GCA_041592575.1 Alcanivoracaceae bacterium | reverse complement strand
GAATCAGACTGGACGGGGCGGTGGTCGCCATTACTGGCGCCGGCCGTGGTATTGGCCTGGCCATCGCCAGGCGACTGGCGGCGGCAGGTGCACGGATCAGCATTGGCGATATCGATGCGGCGCTGGCGCAGCAGGCGGCGCAATCGCTGGGCGGCTTCGGCGGCGCGCTGGATGTCCGTGATCGCGGCTCGTTTGCCGACTGGCTTGCCGCCACCGAACAGGCGCTCGGCCCGGTGGACGTGATTATCAACAACGCCGGCATCATGCCCGCCGGTGCCTTTCTTGATGAAAGCGACGCGCTCAGCGACACCCAGATCGACATCAACCTGCGCGGCGTCATTCATGGCTGCAAGCTGGCCCTGCCCGGCATGGTCGCGCGCGGCCGCGGCCATGTGGTGAATGTTGCCTCGATGGCGGGTCGTCTTGCCGTGCCGGGGCTTGCGGTCTACTGCGCCACCAAGTTTGCCGTGGTCGGCCTCACCGAAACCCTGCGCGAGGAATATCGTGACAGCGGCGTGGCCTTCACCACGGTGATGCCGGCCAAGGTCACCACTGAGCTGGCCGCCGGTACCGACAGCGCCGCCCGTGGTGTGCCAACGGTCACCCCGGAAGAGGTCGCCGAGGCAGTGTTCGATGCCATCAGCCATCAATTACCGGAAGTGACCTTGCCGCGTTACCTGCTCGCCCTGAATCCGCTGCAAAGCGCTGCGCCGCATTGGTTGCTACGCAGTGTGCGCCGAGTGTTCGGTGATCGGCGTGTGCTGGAAAAAATCGATGCGCATGCGCGCGCCAGTTATGATCAGCGCATCGGCGCGCTGGCAAAAAAATCCTGAGGAGGCTGTCATGGCACAGGCGAAAGAAAAAACTGTTTCCAGCTTGCGACCGCAGGATGTCGAAGTGCTGGTGATCGGCGCCGGCATCAGCGGCATTGGCGCTGCGATCCGTTTGCGCGAACAGGGTGAAACCGATTTTATCGTGCTGGAAAAGGCCGACGCCCTTGGCGGCACCTGGCGCGACAACACCTACCCCGGCTGCGCCTGCGATGTGCCGTCGGCGCTTTACTCCTATTCCTTTGCCCAGAACCCGAACTGGAGCCGGGTGTTTGCCGGTCAGGCGGAGATTCTCGATTACGTCAACGATGTCGCCGCCCGCTTTCAGGTGGAGCCGCATATTCACTACGGCGAACCGGCCACCAGCACCCAATGGGACGAGCGCCGATGCCGCTGGATTGTCCGCACCGCAAAAGGCGAATACCACGCTCGCTCGATTATTTCCTGCGCCGGCTACCTGCATGAACCGCAGATTCCGGACATTCCCGGGCTGAAGCAATTTCCAGGCACTATTTTCCATTCCTCGCACTGGGATCATCAGCACGATTTGCGCGGCGAGCGTGTCGCGGTAATCGGTACCGGGGCCTCGGCGATCCAGTTTGTTCCAGAAATCCAGCCGCTGGTGAAGCAGTTGGTGCTGTTTCAGCGCACTGCGCAATGGATTCTGCCAAAGCCGAATCAGGCCATGGGCAGCACCTCGCAAAAGCTGCTTGGCCTGCCGCTGGCCATGGGCGCCTTGCGGGCTGCGCTGTATTCCGGATTGGAAGCCTTCGGTGTCGGTTTTCGCAAGCCCATGCTGCTCAAACAGATTGAAAAGATCGCCCGCGCCCACATCAACCTGAGCATCAAGGATCCTGAGCTGCGCGCCAAACTGACCCCGGATTACACCCTCGGTTGCAAGCGTGTGCTGCTGTCGAATAATTACTACCCGGCGCTGACACAAGCGAATGTCGATGTCCTCGCCACCGGCGTCAAGGAAGTGCGCGGTAATGTTGTCGTCGGTCACGATGGCAGCGAGCGGGAAGTGGATACCATTATTCTCGGCACCGGATTTCATGTGTCTGACCCGCCGATTGCCGAACAGGTGCGTGGCACCGACGGTCGCACCATGGCAGAGATCTGGAACGGTAGCCCGCAGGCCTATCGCGGCACCACCATTGCCGGCTTCCCGAACCTGTTTCTGGTGCTCGGTCCCAATCTGGCAATCGGTAACAACTCTGCATTTATTGTCATCGAGTCGCAGTTGAACTATGCCATGGGCGCAATAAAAGCCATGCGTGATAAGAAACTGACCCGCATCGAAGTGCGTGAAGCGGTTCAGCGTCGCTATAACAACAAGGTGCAAAAGGCGCTGCAGGGCACCGTCTGGAATACCGGTGGCTGCTCCAGCTATTACATCGACCGCAACGGCAGGAACAGCATCGGCTTTCCATGGAGCAGCGGCACCATGCAACGCCTGCTGCAACATTTCGATATCGAGAGCTACGACACCCAGACCGCCGACGAAGTGGCCGGCGAAAGCGTGCCCGTAACAGGCTAGGGAGCCACAATGACTGAACCGAAACGTGCGCTTGTGCTCGGATGCGGCGCTGTCGCCGGCGCGGCCTGGCAGATCGCCACGCTGAATGAACTGCAGCAACGCCTCGGCTGGGATGCCCGCGATGCGGATATTTTGATCGGCACCTCCGCCGGTGCTGTGCTCGCCACCTTGCTTGGCGCCAATGTCAGCGTCGAACGGATGCTCGCCAGTCAGCGCGGCGAACTGAACGAGTGCCACTGGAATCACGACACCGATACCGGCGGCGCCATTCCGCCGTTGCCGCGGCTGGGGCTAAGTGGAGCGAAGCTGTTCATGCACGGTCTGCGCGGCCAGGTCTCGCCGCTCACTGCGATCACTGGATTAATGCCACATGGCCGCACCGATATGCAGCCAATGATGAAGCTGATCGACAGCGTAGTCACTCCGGGACAGTGGGTGCCGCACCGGAGCACCTGGTTGATCGCGGTGGACGCCGATAGCGGCCGGCGTGTCGCGCTAGGCCGGGATCATATCGAGATGCCCGCCAATCGCGCCGTCTGTGCCTCCTATGCGGTGCCAGGTGTTTGCCCGCCGGTGCAATGGCAGGGCAGTACCTATCTGGATGGCGGCATTGCCTCGCCGGCCTCGGCAGATTTGCTGCTTGGCACGGACATGGAAGAGGCCATCGTGCTTGCGCCGATGGCCTCCATGCAGATGGACAGCCCGCGCTCGCCGTTGGCAAAGATTGAACGTCGGGTACGTCGGTACATGACGGCGATAGTGGATCGCGAAGTGGCGCAATTGCGCGCTGCCGGTATCCGTGTCATCCGCATCGACCCGGGTCCCGAGGATCTGCAGGCTTTTGGCTTCAATATGCTCGACCCGGCAAGGCGCCAACGGGTGTTCCAGACAGCCTGCGAAACGGCAGGCCAGGCAGTGCGAAGCGCACTGACGGCATGAACCGCCGTGCTGGCTTTGGTGCGCTGATGTCTTGAGGCTGGCGCGGCAAGCAGCATTCAGGTGTTTTGCTCAATGCAACATTTTCAGCCGGGTCTTTGCGTAAACTTCCTGGTAGCTGCCGTTATTGATCAGCTCAGTGATCGCGCTATTGAAATGCTTTAGCAGCGACTGACCAGATGCAGTGTTCTGGAAACGAAAAGCAAGATTGGTGTCGCCGATTTCGTCTCCGAATTGGAGCGCGTCAGAAAACTGTGGTTGCGCCATCCACGCATCTATATCGGATAAATACTCTATGGTTGCGTCGATGCGACCGGACAGCAGCTTGTTGATGTTCTGTTCCAGTGAGCCGGCGGCATCGATCTCGATGCCCGGCGTTTTCATGAGTGCTTCGGGATAGAAACGTCCACGTATGGTGCCCACGGTGAAGCCAGCCAGATGTTCGATACGGTGAAATTTTGCTTTTCCCGCGCGCGTCACAATCACAAAGCCGCCGGTGCTGACAACGGGCATGCCGGTGACAGTTCCGTCGATCTGTTCATGTTCAATCTCAGGATAAAGAGTCGCGTTTTCCCGGCTGTTGAATACTTGCTGCGCGCGCGGCCAAGCATTGAAAGCCTCCACCCTGCAATCCAGCATCGCTTTCCGCAGTTGTACCACGAGCAGATTTGCCCATTCGAGATTGGCGCTGTTGAGTGCTGCTTCACTGGTGGGACCGACAACTATGTGGCAGGGAATTGCGGCCTGATCGTCGTCGGCGCGTGCTGGAACGACGGTGTTGCACATCAGTATGCTCAGCAAGCATAGCAAGAGCTGGAAAGCTCGAATCTGGCGGTTATTGTGACGATGACGGCCAGCGGTCATGGCGCGGGAAGCCTGATAATGACGTACTGTCAGTGTACTCCTCCATCAGCGCATTTTACAATTGAGCTATCAACTGGATAGCCTGCTAATTAGAATGGCCGCTGGCGTGCGTGCGTATCTATAGCGCTGAGGTCTGGCTTTAAGCGCGCTCAGCCCACCTCCGCCAGAATCCTTTCGTAGTAATGATAATTGCGCCGTTAACAGGATATAGCGTCGCAGGTTTGGTTTCCGCATCTGATATTCACCGAAGATAATTCCGGAGAGCATTGATGAAAGCAACTTGGAACGGGGCCGTTCTGGCTGAGTCTGACCGCACCGTAGTAGTTGAGAACAACCACTATTTCCCGATGGCATCAATTAATCCGGAATTTTTCAAACCAAGTTCTCATGCCTCGCATTGCCGATGGAAGGGCGACGCAAGCTACTATTCGCTAGAGGTGAGCGGGAAACGAAACGAGAACGCCGCTTGGTGCTACCCTGATCCTCTGCCCGCCGCAGCCAACATCAAGGGGCACGTGGCATTCTGGAAAGGCGTTAAGGTTGAGGAGTGATGCCGTCACCTGGCATGCATCTGAACTCAGCCGTTAAACAAAGGAAATACCAAATATCGCTGCGTAATAGAGCGCGGATGACCACAGTACAGAAAAAGTAGACAGCATCAACAGAATCCTTGGCTTTGGTGTGCCAAGCCTTGCGGAGATCCAGGCACCCAACGGTATGCCAACCAGCACCGGGGACAAGAACATCACCCCGTAGAATCCATAACGTCGCCAGAATCGTACATATCGTCTCAGCTCCTTGCGAAACCCGGGTCGCTTTTCTTTCTTTGGCAGAAGTCTCCGGATAAGCGCATTGATATCCCTGCTGAAATGAAGTGTTACCGTGGCGCTCAACATCGCGCCACTGACGTTCCAGCCGATCATTTCCAAAAAGGAAAACCCGTAGGGCACGCTAAGCGCGGGGCCGAGCCAGGTTTTCCATAGACTTAACAGAAAAACCGAAAGGGCTTTCAGGATATAGGGATCAATCACCGGTAGCCCCTGCGTTAATGGGCGCACTCTCTTCTACAGCTAGAGTATCCGCTAGACTCAGGGGCTATATAAGCGCTAAACGCAGCCAATCGGCGTCATCACAGCGACTCCAAGTGTCAGCCTGCACGCAGGCGACGCTTGAAGGTTTGCTTGTGTGCCACCGTGGCGACGCCGTCGTCGGGGCTAACGGTGTAGAAGGTGATAGTAATGCTATTTCCCTGAATTTCGGCAATGACAAAGCCCAACACGTTACCCTGCTGATAGATAAACGGGTTGCGTGTGGCATCGCCCTCCAGTTGACGTGTTTTGGCGCCAGCGCCGGAAATCATGAAGATAGTATTGCCGCACTCGGGAATGGAGTGCAGTAATTGCAGGTCATGATCGTGTCCGGCGACAAACAGGTCGACCTTGCCGCAGATATTCTTCTCAAGCCAGCGCCGGTAGTTTTCGCCAGAGAATCTGCGGGTAAACAGATCGATGGGTTTGATGCCCTCATAGTTGCCGGCATTGCCATGCATACCGTTGGAAAGATACGGATGGTGGCCATAGGCGATTTTCCACTGTGCATTGCTGCCTGCCAGGGCATTGCGTGCCCATTCGCCCTGATTCCATTCATACCAGACCCAGTATTCCGGATCGATCTCGAAAACGGTCATAAACGGATTGGAGTCGAGCGCCAGAAAGGTGGCCGTCGGTGCGCCGCTGTTCTCCGGATGCGAGTGCTGATAGTAGCGTGACGGCATAATCCAGCGATCAGTGGCGCGGTCGTTGCGGTGGCTGTATTCCACCTGAATCTCGCCGGTGCGGTTCCAGTTGCCGATGCCATCGATGATCAGGCTGTTGTCGTGGTTGCCCAGCGCCATATAGAAGGGAAAGTTGGCATTGCGCATCGGCTGTTCGAACTTCCGGTCAAACGCATCTTCATAAGGTGATTGCGGGTTCTCATCATAAATGTTGTCGCCCAGTCCAATGGCGAACTCGCAGCCACCCTTCTGATTGCAAACAGAGCCCATTGCATTGGCAACCAGCTCTTGCTCGCGCGCGCCGGTGCCGAAGTCGCCTACGGCGACAAAACGAAGTGACACGTTGGGGTCGCCGTCGGTGGCGTAGTCCAGCGGCTTGAACACTGCCTTGACCTCGATATCGCTATCCAGATTGACCCAGCAGTGCAGGCGTTCTGTGCTGTCGCAGCCATTCCAGTGCGACAGGCGATAGCCGGCATCCGGCGTCGCGATAAGCTGGGCCCTGGAAATTCCGAACTTCTTTCTCATATCCTCGTAGTTCCGCACCAGACAAGTGCCACCATCGGCGCGACAGTTGATCATCGCCGGGCTGGAGGTGACGGTGCCGCCGGTGGTGGCGACCACTTTCAGGTCACAGGCAGATACGAGAAGCGAGGCGGCTAATACCAGCACCAGGCGAGACAGTTTTCCGGTAGCAAAAATGGAGGTCAGCATGATCGGGCCTTTATTGTTATTGGAGCGAGATGGCTGATTGAATGGGGTAGAAAGATGCGTAGTGTCTGCCGCTACTGCTTGAATGCTGGCCAGGGCGTCAGCGCACAACGACGGACTATAGCG
>JBFHPX010000137.1:0-6799 GCA_041592575.1 Alcanivoracaceae bacterium | reverse complement strand
TCCGCGAGAAAGTCTATCTGTACTACGTCGGCTGGACCGGCTCCCTGACCCTGCTGCAAGCCGTGCTGCAGGGTTACGCACAACAGTATTTCTGGCCGGATATGCCTTGGGCCGGTAGTCATATCATGACGCTGTTACTGCCGATGATCATTGTGATCGGCGGAAAGTTCACGCTGGCATTTCTTGAACTGCCGCAACGCCGACCCGGTCTGGCGGCGCTGATGACACTGCATATCCGTATCGCCGCCGCCTTGCTGCTGTGCACTCCGTTTGTACCGCCGGAGTGGCTGGTTCCCACCGACATGTTGCTGATCCTGAGTTTTGATCTGAGCGTGTTGTATATCATCAGCCGTCGTCTTGGCGCCGGTGACCCGGATGCCCGCTACTTCGCCATTGCCTGGCTCAGCCTGCTCGCCGGCGGCCTGCTGATCACCCTGAACAAGTTTGGCCTGATTGCCCGCACGCCAGTTAGCGAGGGTTTGTTGCAGATCGGCATTCTGCTCGATGTCATGTTGCTGTCGCTGGCGCTGGCTGCGCGTATCAATCGCCTCAAGGCTGGCCAGTTTGAGGCGGAAAAACTTCGCGGCGAAATGGAAACGCTGCGCGCCAGCAGCCGCAATCAGGCAAAGAGTGAATTTCTGGTCACCATGAGTCACCAGATACGCACACCGATGCAGGGCATCCTCGGCATGGCTGACCTGCTGCGGCGTGGCAATGTCGCTACTGACCGCCAGCGGCAGTATGCCGACACCATCTATAACGCCACCGATTCGCTGATCGGCGTACTCAACGACCTGCTGGACCATTCGCGTATTGAAACCGGAAGGCTGTCACTGGAGCCCGGCGAAGTGCGACCGGAAGAAATGGTTTCCGACGTGGTCGGCCTGTTTGTCAGCAGTGCCGCCGAGAAAGAACTGCCAATCTACACCTATATCGACAGTCGCGTGCCCGGACTGATCATCACAGATGCCGTCAGGGTCAAGCAGATCCTCACCAACTTGCTCAGCAATGCCATCCGCTTTACCGAGACCGGTCAGATTACCGTCACCGTCAGCGTGCGCCAGGCCGCCGACAAGGTCGGCAACCTGATACTGGAGTGCGATGTTACCGACACCGGCATCGGCCTTGATCAGGAAACACGCAGCGCCATCATGAGCGATTCACCCGAGCATCATGGCCTTGGCCTGTCGGTATCACGCAAGCTCTGCCAGTTACTTGGCGGCGAGCTTGGCGTCACCAGCTCGCCTGGCCACGGCGCCAGCTTTCACTTCACCCTGCCTTGCCGAATAGCCGAACACCATGCCGACAACGGCAGCCTGCCGGGGAAGAAATTGCTGGTGATTACCGAGCGCCGCGCGCTGCGTTTATCGGCTTGCCAATTGGCTGAGCGCTGGGGCATGCAGACAAAAGAAGCATCGCTGGCCGATCTTGCCCTGCTGACAGAAAGGAAACCGGACGCCGATATCATCGTCGTCGACCAACGTTGTTACCTGGAACTGACATGCCAGCGGCAGACACCGTTCGATGGCATTCCTTGGGTGGTACTGGCGGATCGCGAGCACACCGTCATTGCCGCAACACCGGCGAACCGGCCGATCCTCGAACTGCCACTGGAGTCACGTCGTTTACGCACAACCTTGTGCAGTCTGCTGCATCAGGATGACGCGGATACGCCGGCAGCGGCGCAGGCCGGTGACGATGAACAACCATTGCCCTCCCGCGTGCTGGTGGTAGAAGACGACAGCGTCAGTCAGATGGTGATCTGCAGCATTCTCGAATCGATCGGGGTAACAGCAAGCACCGTGGACAACGGCGAAGACGCTGCCGCCAGCGTGGCGCCGGCAAAACCGCATTGGCAAGTTATCTTCATGGATTGTGAGATGGCCGGCATGAGTGGCTACGACGCCACCCGTGCCATTCGCATGCAGGAGCAGGAACAGGGGCGGCAAGCCTGCTGGATCATCGGCCTCAGCGCCCATGCCGGCGCCGACGCCGTCACCGCTGCAGAACAGGCCGGCATGAATGACTATCTATGCAAACCGGTTACCCGAGATCAGCTTCGTCAGGCACTGCAACGGGCGAGCTGGCCCGGGAGGAACTGATCAGACGCGAGCAGGCCGCCAGCAGACGGCTGGCACGCACCGGTTTGCCAAGAAAATCATCACAGCCGGCAGCCAGACACCGGCGCCGGTCATCGGACATCACATTCGCCGTCAATGCCAGAATCGGACCACGATACCCGATATCACGTAACGCCCCTGCGGCGACATAACCATCCATCACCGGCATCTGCATGTCCATCACCACCAGATCGAAGTTGTGGTCCTTCTCCACGGTCTCGACCGCATCCTGCCCATGCTCCGCCTCTACAACTTCAATGCCGGCACGGCTGAGAATGCGCTGTACCAGCAGGCGGTTGACTTCATTGTCCTCCACCAGCAGCACCCGACCGCCGACATGAATGGCCGGCATCTGCTGGCTGCGAATTTCCGCCGCCATGGCCTGTTGCGGCATGATCCGCGGCGAATCGGCCTCCGCCATCACCCGAATATGGACAAAGAAATGACTGCCGCGACCAGGCGCGCTGCTGGCATGAATATCCCCCCCCAGAGAGCGGGCAAGCTGTCTGGCAATGGCAAGACCCAGCCCGGAACCACCATGACGACGGGTATGCGAATCATCGGCCTGTGAAAACGGTTCAAACACCCGGTCGAGATCCTGCTCAGCCATGCCGATGCCACTGTCTTCTACTTCCATATGCAGGCAACTTTGCAATCCATCTTCCCAGCGCAGCCGCACCACCACCCGGCCCTCGTCGGTGAATTTGATCGCATTGCCAATCAGGTTGCTGAGAATTTGTCGCACCCGGAACGGATCGGTGCTGATGTACGACGGGACCGGGGTGCGATATTCCAGCTCCAGCTGAACCCCTTTCTCCTCCGCCTTCAGGCTGTGGCTGTATATTACTTCTTTCATCAGCACAGCCAGCTCGCAACGCTGCCGTTCTACCTTCAGCTGGCCAGCCTCGATCCGTGACAGATCCAGCACATCACTGATCAGCGCCATCAGCGCATCGCCATTCTGTTGTACCACCGACAGATAGCGCTGACGCTCTTCCTGAGACAGCGAGGGGTTTTCCAGCAACTCGGTGTAACCGAGGATCGCCGTCATGGGTGTGCGGATTTCGTGGCTCATGTTGGCAAGAAACAGACTCTTGGCCCGGTTCGCCGCATCAGCACGCTGGCTGGCTTCCGCCAGCGAGCGCTGGCTGTCCTTGATGTTGTCGACCATCCGGTTGAAGTCGGCGGCCAGCTGACTGAGCTCGTCATTGCCCGGCACGTTGAGACGCAGATCCAGATTGCCGCCCTGGGCAATCTGCTGAACCGTGTCATGCAGCAGGCCAAGGCGGCGGAACACCACCTTGCGAACATAGAAATGCACCAGCGTCACCACCGTCAGCGCCACCACCATCAGGCTCAGCGATGCCCAGGCCAGCGATTCCAGGCCACGGGCATAGACGCCGCGGTCGATGATCACCTTGCCCAGCATCAACGGCTCGCCGTTATAGTCACGGATACCGAACTCACCCTGAACGACACCGCCATCAAGCCGCGAGACCAGGGTGCCGCGCTCAAGATCCTCCCCCTGAAACGGCAACAGTGACACCGGCAAGCCGGTGATGCCCGACAATTCCTGTTCCATGGCCTGATCAATCTGCAGGGTAAACAGCACGGCGCCACACTCACCAACCTGCTCCAGCGCAAACAGATAGGGTTTGCCGGCGAACTCGGTCACGCCCCAGAACGGGTAGCAGAAGCGGTTCTGGTATTCCGCATACAGTGCCGCCAGCGCGGCCTGATCCGGGCTGCCGCCGGCCAGCAGCCAGTGCTGGCCACCCTGCTGATTGATCACCACCACCTGATCTACGCCGGGACCGCCAAGCGAATTCACCCCCGGCGGCACCGGTATCATGGTGTCATCGCCACCGGCCAGCGCCTGCACATCCGAGCGCTCGGCCCAGTCGCGGCTGCGGGCATGCAGTATGGTCAGGGTCTGCATAAAGGCCGCCTCGACGCGAGCCACCTCACCGCGAGCCGAATCTTCCTCCATATCGAAGTACGCAGGGGTAACGATGTAATGAATCGCCGCAATCGCGCCGATAACCGCAAGCAAGGCCGCGGAGTAGAAGGTGATCATCAAGCGACGTCTGAGAGTCATGCGTCCTGAATCCTTATTATTCGTAGCCGGCCGCCTGCGCGGGTGAAATAGACCGGTCCGGCCAGTATCATAGGCGGCTTGTCATTCCGGGGTACACCACATCATGACCGATTCACACCGCAGGATTCTGGTAACCAGCGCCCTGCCCTATGCCAATGGTCCGATCCATCTGGGCCACCTGCTTGAATATATCCAGACCGACATCTGGGTGCGCTTCCAGAAGCTCGCCGGGCAGAACTGCATCTATGTCTGCGCCGACGATGCACACGGAACTGCCATCATGCTAAAGGCTGAGGAGAACGGCGTCACGCCCGAACAACAGATTGCCACCGTAAAATCTGAACATACGAAGGATTTCGCAGATTTCGGCATTTTTTTTGACTGCTACCACAGCACCCACAGCGATGAAAACCGGGCGCTATCGGAACTGGTGTTCCAACGTAACAAGAGCGCCGGCAATATTCTGGAAAAGGAGATCACCCAGCTGTATGACCCTGAAAAGGGAATGTTCCTCGCCGATCGTTTCGTCAAGGGTACCTGCCCGAAGTGCGGTGCGGCCGACCAGTACGGCGACAACTGTGAAGTCTGCGGCGCCACCTATTCCGCCGCCGAACTGATTGACCCCTACTCCACCATCAGCGGCGCCAAGCCGGTGATGAGGGGCGTCACCCAGCTGTACTTCAACCTGCCGAAATTCACCGACATGCTGCGCAACTGGCTGCGCTCGGGCTCGTTGCAAGACAGTGTCGCCAACAAGCTGAACGAATGGCTGGAAGCCGGCCTGCAGCCCTGGGATATCTCCCGCGAGGCGCCCTACTTCGGCTTCGGGATTCCCGGCTATCCGGGCAAGTACTTCTATGTCTGGCTGGATGCACCGATCGGCTACATGGCCAGCTTCCAGCACTACTGCGATCAGCATGGCCTCGACTTCGACAGCTACTGGGCGCCGGACAGCGATGCCGAGCTGTATCACTTTATCGGCAAGGACATCATCAACTTCCACGGCCTGTTCTGGCCGGCGATGCTGGAAGGTGCCGGTTTCCGCAAGCCCACGGCGCTGAATGTGCACGGCTTTGTCACCGTGAATGGTGCCAAGATGTCGAAATCCCGCGGCACCTTTATCAAGGCGCGCACCTATCTGGATCATCTGAACCCGGAGTATCTGCGCTACTACTTCGCCGCCAAGCTGACCTCGAAAGTCGACGACTTCGACCTGAGCCTGGACGACTTCGTCCAGCGGGTGAATTCCGATCTGGTTGGCAAGGTGGTGCAAATCGCCAGCCGCACTGCCAATTTCGTCAACAAGTTCGGCGGCAAACTCAGCTCGAATCTGGACAATGCGCAACTGGTTGCCGATGTTCAGGCTGCCGCCGGTTCCATCGCTGCCAGTTATGAAGCGCGCGAATTCGGTCGCGCCATGCGCGACATCATGGCGCTGGCTGACCGCGGCAATCTGTATGTACAGGAAAAGGCGCCCTGGACGCTGGCCAAGCAGGAAGGCAGTGAACAGCAGGTGCTGGCCGTATGCAGTACCGCGCTGAACGTATTCCGTTTACTGGTACTGTATCTGAAGCCGGTGCTGCCTGAGTTGGCGGGAAAGGCCGAAGCCTTCCTGAATATTGCGCCACTGACCTGGGCAGATGCCAACCAGCAGCTGCTCGACCACCAGATCAACGCCTTTACCCCGCTGATGCAGCGCATCGAACCAGCCAGCATTGAAGCCCTGCTAGCTGCTTCCCGCGAAGGCGTTGCACCGGCAGCCGAAGTGGCTGAAGAGAAAAAACCGGCGAAAAAAGACACCGCTAAAAACGAAACCAAAAAGGATGACGCCGTGAGCGAACATATCAGCATCGACGACTTCCTCAAGGTAAAACTGCGCGTCGCCAAGGTAGTAAAAGCGGCCCACGTCGAAGGCGCCGACAAGCTGCTGCAACTGACCCTGGATGTGGGCGAAGAAGGCACCAGCAATGTATTCGCCGGTATCAAGGCGAAATACAGCCCGGAACAGATCGAAGGCAAGCTGGTGGTGCTGGTGGCCAATCTGGCGCCGCGAAAAATGAAGTTTGGTCTGTCCGAAGGCATGGTGCTGGCGGCCGGCCCCGGTGGTGAAGATGTGTTCCTGCTCTCCCCCGATTCTGGTGCCACTCCCGGAATGGAAGTGAGGTAGTTCGCTGCGCTGAACCCGGCATAGATCGGTGCAAGCACTTGATGGTGGCAGTCGGATGCAGTCGCTCCCCGATAATCGCCTGGTGCATCCAACTGCCACCATCAAGTGCTCTCAGCTATGGTCTGCGGGTTCAACGCAGCGTAATAAACAACAGGGAGGCATACCATGAGCAAGAACCGACGTTATTCGTCCGAAGTTGTGGATGGTGTACACAAGGCTCCGGCCCGCGCCATGTTACGCGCCACCGGATTCACCGATGCCGATTTCCACAAACCGCAGATCGGCATCGCCTCCACCTGGAGCATGGTCACGCCCTGCAACATGCACATCAACAAGCTGGCGGACTATACCTGTGAGGGCGTGGATGGCGCCGGCGGCAAAGGGGTGATTTTCAACACCATCACCATCTCCGAT